>NZ_BMOD01000001.1:419171-602981 GCF_014646895.1 Deinococcus roseus | reverse complement strand
TCGCGGCGGTGAGGGTGGTTTTTCCGTGGTCCACGTGACCAATGGTTCCCACGTTCACGTGGGGCTTGGTGCGTTCAAACGTGCCTTTAGCCATGCTAATTTCCTCCTATATATCATGATGATGTGGTCCGCTCTTCACGGACCCTCCTCATCGAAACAAAAGTTTTTGGAGCTCGTGGTCGGGATTGAACCGACGACCTCTCCCTTACCAAGGGAGTGCTCTACCACTGAGCTACACGAGCGGACCTGGTGGGCAGGGCTGGATTCGAACCAGCGAAGGGGAAACCCGTCAGATTTACAGTCTGATGCCTTTGGCCGCTTGGCTACCTACCCGAGATTGAACAGCATCCTTTGCAGGATTTGGAGCCACCCATCGGAATCGAACCGATAACCTTCCGATTACAAATCGGATGCTCTGCCAGTTGAGCTAGGGTGGCAGCCTTTCCTCTGGGTCGGAATTCGCCGAAGCGCTTTCCGAGGAGGAATAGTAGCATACCACCAAAGGGGTGTCAAGCAACATGGGGACGGCTCACGTTCTGACGGTTTCATGACCCATCTTAATTTGCAGAAAATGCCTGTATAAAGTGGAAAAAACCAATCATTTTATACCTGGTTCAATCATCTCAAATGTCCCATTGCCAGATGGGTGGCCTCCTGCAAAATCTCAATGCTCCTGGTCAGGGCTTCTGTCTCCTGGGCATTGAGGGGAACCTCCAGCGTGTCCCGAATGCCAGACCCTCCCACAATGCGGGGCAGGGCATAAGCAAGACCTTCCTTGTTGGGTGCCGTTACCGACAGAATGGCACGGGCATCTCTGGCAATGGCCTCGGTGATGCGGGCCAGAGCGGCTCCAATTCCGTAATAGGTGGCACCTTTCCCTTCAATGATGGTGTAAGCCGCTTTGCGCACCTTTTCATCAATGGTCTTTCGGACCTCCTCATCCCACTGGATTTCCCGCTGCAGGCAATACTCCTCAATGGGAATGCCAGAGATGCTGGCACTGGACCACGCCAGAACCTCGCTGTCTCCGTGTTCACCCAGCACAAAAGCATGCACATGCTGGGGGTCAATGCCCACATGCTGTCCCACCAGTGCCCGAAAGCGGGCGGTGTCCAGGGTGGTTCCAGAACCCATCACCTGTCCGTCAGGAAGCCCTGCAATTCTGGCTGTCACAGCCGTGAGCACATCCACCGGATTGGTGGCGACCAGCAAGATGGCTTCTGGTGCAGCTTTGACCACCTGAGGCACCACATCGGCAAAGATTTTGACATTGCGTTCCAGCAGTTGCAGTCGGGTTTCGCCGGGCTTCTGGTTCACGCCAGCGGTCAGGATCACCACCTGGGCATCTGCAAGGTCTGGATATTGCCCTGCACTCACCCGCACCGGATGGGTGAAAGGGGTGGCGTGCTGCAGATCCTCCGCTTCTGCCAGTGCTTTTTTGGCATTGAGGTCCACCAGGACCAGTTCTGTGCAGCTTCCCCTCAGGGTGAGGGCGTAGGCTGCAGATGCTCCGACAAATCCAGTGCCAATGATTCCGACTTTCATGGGATTCCTTTCAGGAAGGCCGAGTGCCGAGTGCACAGGGCCGAGGGCCATTCACAATGCTTGTGCTGAAGCTTTCTGAAGTGTGGTTTTGTTGATGATGTCATAGATCCATGTCATGTTGCTCTCGGCTCTCGGCCTTCTGACCTTTGAAAAAAACCCTCAAAACCCCATCTCCATCACAATTCTTCTGCCCCCAATTATACCGACCTGCTTAGCCCCAACTATGTCATTCGTTCTATGTTTCTTTTACGTCAAAAGGATTAGACTGACCGCACATGAGCCGTGGTAGGCTTTTAAACCCCTGTTGAATCCTGCAATCTGACCGACCTGACAGGCTCTGATGGGAGCCCTTTTTTCCTGAGGTGAACAGTGAACCATTTGAAGAAGCTCGTCCCGTACTTGCGAAACCACATGCGGCAGTACGTGATCGGTGTTCTGGCTGTGCTGGTGTCCAACGTGGCGGTGCTGGTGGGACCGTATGTGGTCCGACTGGCCATTGATGCCATCAGTGCAGCTTTTAAAGCCAAAGCAGACCTTCCCAACCTGTGGATGTATGCCCTGGCGATTGTGGCCTCCGTGCTGGTGTCTGGTGGCCTGATGCTGCTGGTGAGGCGGCAACTGGTGGTGGCCAGCCGCCAGATGGATTACGAGATCCGCCGGGACATCTTTGTGAACATGACCCACCTGGACAAGTCTTTCTTTGACCGCAGCCGCACTGGTGACATCATGAACCGCCTGACCGCCGACCTGAGTGCCGTGCGTGAGATGCTGGGCTTTGGGGCGTTCCAGGGGGCATCGGTGATTTCGGTGTTTGGGGCTTCTCTGGTGGTGATGTTCAACATTTCCCCCAAACTCACCTGGCTGGTTCTGACTGTGATTCCCGTGATGATTGCGGTGCTGGCTTTCCTGATGCGCCTGATTGCCAGGCGTTATGTGAAGGCCCAGGAACAGTCCTCCCTGATCAGTGCCAAGGCCCAGGAGAATTTCTCCGGGGTGCGGGTGGTGAAGGGGTACGCCATCGAGGAGCAGGAAATCAAAGAGTACCGGGCCATGAACGATGAATTGATCCGGCGCAACCTGAAAGTCACCATGGTGGAAGGTCCCCTGTGGGCTTTCCTGAGCATGCTGATGGGCATTGCTTACGTGCTGGTGCTGATTTATGGGGGGCAGATGATCCTGAGAGGGCAACTGACCATCGGAGAATTCACCCAGTTCACCATGACTTTGGAGCGCTTCACCTGGCCGATCATGGCTGCAGGAATGATCCTGACCATCACCCAGCGTGGGGCCAGCTCCTGGGAACGCCTGCTGGAACTGCTGGAAGCCAAGCCTGACATCAAAGATGAGGGGGCAGACCAGAGCATCAAGAGCATCAAGGGAGACATCGAATTCAGAAACGTCACGGTGCGTTATGGCAACCGGACCATTCTGAAGAACCTCAACCTGAAGATCGCTGCAGGCCAGACCCTGGGGATCACCGGAGCGACAGGATCGGGCAAGACCATCCTGATGCAACTGGTGACCCGCCTGATTGATGCCACAGAAGGGGAGGTGCTCGTGGATGGGATTCCGGTCAAGCGCATCCCATTGCAGGTGCTTCGCTCCCATGTGGGTGTGGTGCCTCAGGAACCCTTCCTGTTCAGTGAAACGGTGGCCCAGAATGTGGCTTTTGGCGTGAACACCAACAATTATCCCGAAATTCCCACTGGCGTTTCGGTGCTCAAATCTTCTGCGCCCGAAAAAGTGGAACCTGTGGTGGACATGCAAAAAGTCCGCTGGGCCACCGACATTGCGGGTTTGACCAGTGACATTGAGGGTTTCCCCAAAGGCTTTGACACCGAGATTGGTGAACGTGGGGTGTCCCTGAGTGGCGGTCAGAAACAGCGCACTGCACTGGCCCGTGCCATTGCCCGTGAACCGGAAGTGCTGATTCTGGACGACAGCATGAGCGCCGTGGACACCGAAACCGAGGCCCGCATCCTCAGTGGCCTGAAGAAAGTCATGCCTGGCAGAACCGTGATGCTGGTCAGCCACCGGGTCTCCACCCTGAGGCACGCAGACCACATCATCTTGCTGCAGCACGGCGAAATCATCGAGCAGGGATCCCATGAGGAGCTGGTTGCTCTGAGAGGCGAATATGCAGAACTGGAGCGCCTGCAGTCCCTCGCCAGCGACCTGGAGAACGAAAAAGAGGTAAATGCATGACCCAGCCTGACGACGCAGGATCCAAGGCCTTTGACTGGGATCTGGCAAAAAGGATTTTCCAGTACCTGAAACCCTACAAGTATCTGGTGGGCTTCACTGCTGTGGCTGCTGTGCTGATGGCTGCCCTGCAACCCTTCTTTGGGGTCTTGCAGAGGAACGCCATCGACTGTTACCTGGCCCCCACCCACTCTGCCAACTGCGGAACCGTGGGCAGCACCGAAGAAGCCCTGTACCGAGGTGTGGTGCAGATTGGCCTGCTGTTTCTGGGCCTCAAGGTCTTTGAGTTCCTGTTCAAATACGGGTTCACGTATGCCCTCAACTGGATTGGACAACGGGTGCTTTATGACATCCGCAGCGACATCTTCAGCAAACTGCAGAGGCTGCACCTCGGGTACTTTGACAAGAACCCGGTGGGCCGCCTGATCACCCGTGTGACCAGCGACGTGGACGCCATCAACCAGTTCATCACCAACGGTCTGTCTGCACTGGTGACTTCCAGCCTGCTGATTCTGGCCTATGTGGTGATCATGCTGTCCTTAAGCTGGAAACTGGCCCTGGTGTCTTTCACGGTGCTGCCCATCCTGTACTGGGCCTCAGCTTACTTCCGGGGCCAGATGCGGATTTCTTCACGGGATGTGCGCATCAAGCAGGCCATTGTGAACACCCAGCTGAACGAGAACATCACCGGGATGCTGACCGTGCAACTGTTCAACCGGGAAGGCCGCAACCAGGCCAAATTTGACCTTGCCAACCGGGCTTTTCTGGCCGGGATGCTGGAAAACGTCAAGTGGTTCTCGCTGTACATGCCCACCGTTTCTTTTCTGTCCAACGTGGCGATGGCGCTGGTGATCTGGTACGGCGGACGGGAAATTCTGGAAGGCCAGGGCATCACCCTGGGCCTGCTGATTGCCTTCTCTGCCTGGGTGACGCAACTGTTCCAGCCCATCCAGGACCTTGCCGATGTGTTCAACAACATGCAGATGGCCATGGCCAGTGCAGAGCGCATCTTTGGTGTTCTGGACACCGATGAAGAAATCAAAGACCCAGCCCAGCCCAGAACCGTGGAAGGCTTCAAAGGGGATGTGAACTTCGAGAACGTCTGGTTTGCCTACGACACTTCCACCCCTGCAGATGCTCCCGAGAAAGACGACCGCTGGATTCTGCGGGGCATTGACCTGCACATCAAACCCGGTGAAAGTGTGGCCCTGGTGGGTGCAACCGGGGCAGGAAAGACCAGCATCATCTCTCTGGTGTCCCGCTTTTACGACATCCAGAAGGGCAGTGTCAAAGTGGACGGCATCGATGTGCGGGACTACAGCCAGCACAGCCTGAGAAAACACATCGGGGTGGTGCTGCAAGACGTGTTCCTGTTCGCAGGGACCATTGAGAGCAATTTGCGTCTGGGGAATGATGCCCTGCCGATGGAACGCATCATCAATGCCTGCAAATATGTGGGGGTGCATGAATTCATCATGTCCCTGCCCGATGGTTACCAGAGCGAGGTCAGAGAGCGCGGAGCCACCCTCTCTACAGGTCAGAAGCAACTGCTGGCCTTTGCCCGTGCCCTGATCCAGAACCCAGACATCCTGCTGGTCCTGGACGAGGCCACCGCCAGCGTGGACACCGAAACCGAACTCCTCATTCAGGATTCGCTGGCCAAGCTGATGCAGGGCCGCACCAGCATCATCATTGCGCACCGACTGTCCACCATCGAGCACTGTGACCGCATCATTGTGATGCGCAAAGGCAAGATTGTGGAGCAGGGCAGCCACCAGGAATTGCTGGTCAAGGGTGGTTACTATGCCAGACTGCACCAACTGCAATACTCGGGTCATGCCATGAGCGCAGACTGAGGCAGCGAACATCGCAAAACACCACACAAACATGCTCGCTCCAGGGCATCGTTACAAACCTTAAAGCAGAGTCACAAACTCTGCTTTTTTGTTTTTGGAGCATGAATGCGCATTTGTGGCATGAAGTCTGTTTTGCAGGAAAAATAGCGTTTACGATACAGACAGCCATGATTGCAGAAGACACGGTCCGTTTGCTCAAAGAAACCTCCAGTGTGCTGGTCACCGACACGCGCATTGCCAAAATTGAGGAGAGCGCCATCATGCAGGGGCGTTCTGGAGCAACGGTGGGACGGTACAAGATTTCTCCGGTGGGCCAGAAGTCTTTCACCCTGGTGACCAAGGAAGCTGGAGTTGTTGAAAGGCGTGTGCTGCACAGGTTGCAGCAGCAAGCGCAGGCTGTGCCCCAGAGTTACGTGCAAGATCTGGACAGCCTGCTTCCCATGATGATTGCCATGCAGGACATCAAAGGAGAGCACCGCCCGCCGGTAATGGCTTTTGTGGACCTGGAAGTGCAGCGCAACGAGGCCAGTGCCCTGGCCGCCATTCATGCGCGCAACCTGCGTCAGGAAAAGGAACTCAGCTGGCTTCCCAGGGTGGACTGGGCTTTTCTGAACCGGGGTCTGGACCGCTGGTGGAGGGAACCCTGGCAGAAGGCTTTGCAGATTCCCAGCTTCCGCAGGACTTTTGCTGGATACATTCCCAGAATTGAATCTGCTGCAGACAAAATGCTGCTGGAGGTGGCAAGCCTAAATCAGGATTTTCGCAACCTCACCCTGATTCACAATGATTTGTGTCCAGCCAATGTGCTGATCACCCCGGAGAAGCAGGTGTATTTTCTGGACTGGCAGGAGGCCCGCTATGGATCGTTTTACATGGACCTTCCACCTCACATGCCCACTTTTGAGAGCACTGCATCTTACCGTCGGGCGCTGCTGCGGGAAGGGGTGAGCGTTTCCATTCCTGAGTTCAGAGAGAAATACCGGGTGGCTTGCCATTATGTGGGGTTTGTCAATTTGTGGTCTGCCCTGTCTGCCTGGAAACGCAATCCTTCTGAAGAAGGTTTTGTGCGGCACTGGCTGAATCTGATTTTGTGTTGAAACGCATCCAACGGTGGAGTTTGTGGAATTGTGAAACATAATTTCATTTGTTTCAGCAGCAGCAAAGGATTTTGAAAAGAATTTTGGACCCTGAGTCCAAACATGTCTATACAAATTGAACTCGGTGCTTTCTTGGACCAAAGCCAAAAAAACCCCATACCCACGTGACAGACGCACTGAACCGACAAAATTTTCTTTCCTGAAATCCCCCTGAGCTAGAGAACGACAGTTTCATGAAATTGTAGACACGCTACAATTCTTGACATGGAGCCGATCACCTTACGGGAACGCCAGAAAGAACGACGCCGGAACCGCATTTATGCTGTTGCCATCGATCTCTTTAAACGCAATGGTTTTCAACAGACCACTGCCACCGACATTGCAAAAGGCGCCCACGTTTCCCGAGGCACATTTTTCAATTACTACCCCTACAAAGAAGCGGTTCTGCTGGATTACGGCGCAGAACTGGTGGACACCCTGGCAGACCAGGCGGAACGCAACCTGCAAAACGGCGTCACCCCTGAGCAGGTGCTGCAGGACACCTTCAAACAGCTGGCTGCCTTCTGCATCAAAGACAGGGATTTGTTTCCTCCCCTGGCCTATGAGGTGCTGAATCCCGATCCAGAACGGGCCCGCACCGCTTATCAGGCCCTGCCCCTCTCCAAGGTCATTGAGATGTGTCTCAGGCCCCTCAAGGACCAGAACCGCCTCAGGGATGACCTGTCTCTGGAGCGCATGTGCAACCTGATTGCCGACACCTTCCTGATGGTGGCCCTGCGCTGGAGCGCTTACAACTCTGAAGGCGACCTCGAGCAGGAACTCAAAAAATCCCTGGTGCTGATGCTTGAAGGGGTTTTCAGGCGCTGAGGCCAGCGGCAAACCCAGCTTTGCATGAAGATCGACAGGGCAACTGTCGATCTTCATTTTCATGTAGAATTCAGGTCTAATCCACGTTTCAAGGATCGAGAAGCAATGCGCAAGATTTTCATCAGCAGTGGCAAGCACCAATGGCCGTTCTCCAAGGGCCTGGTGGTCGAATCTCTGCTGAATGTGGGCATTGACCAGGACGCAGCAACCGCCATTGCCCGCAGTGTGGAACAGCACATCCGCAACAAGAAAAAACGCAATGTCACCCCCGAAGAACTGAAAGAGATCGTTGCAGATTTCACCCGCAAACGTCTGGGCAAGAAATACGCAGACCAGTTCACCCACCAGATTCCCACCTTCACAGACATCAACGTGCAAGACGAGAGCGGCCTGAAACTGCCTTTCTCACGGGGGATTCTGGCCCGCAGCCTGGAAGTGGCTCGCCTGACCCCCAAACAGGCCTACGACACCGCCAAAGAAGTGGACCGCAGGTTGCGCATGCAGGGTGTGGAGGAGATCACCTCCCAGGAAATCGAACTCCTCACCGAAGAGGTGCTGCAGGAAACGGTGGGCAGTGCAGGACGTTCCTCTTACCGGGACAGGTACCACTCCACAGGTGCCCTGATGCTGCAGGATCCCAGTGGGGTGATGGTGCCTTTCTCCAAAGGCATTCTGGCCCAGTCTTTGCTGGCCACAGGACTGACTTCGCTGGTGGCCCACCGCATTTCCAGAGACACCGAGTTGCAACTGCGTGAACTGGGCCTGAAAAGCGTGACCCGTGCCCAGATCCGCCATGAGGTGGAACAGGCCCTCATCCGCGAGGTGGGAGAGGACATTGCCCTGCGTTACCGCCTGATGCGGGCCATCCGCAACCCTGAGCGCCCACTGGTGGTGCTGGTGGGAGGGGTTTCCGGGACTGGCAAGAGCTATATTGCTGCAGAAATTGCTTACCGGCTGGGCATCACGCGGGTGGTCTCCACAGACTCCATCCGTGAGGTGATGCGGGCCATGATCAGCCCACAACTCACCCCCACGTTGCATGCCAGCACTTTTGAAGCCTGGCAGAGCCTGCTCGGTCCAGACGATGACCGAGAGCTTCCTACAGAAGAACAACTGCTGCAGGGCTTCCGGGAACAGGTGCAGCAGGTCAGCCTGGGGATTCACGCCATCATCCAGCGGGCCATCAAGGAGAACACCAGCATCGTGCTGGAAGGGGTGCACATCGTTCCAGGCTACTTTGGCATGATTCAGGAACCCGGAGCGCTGTTCATTCCCATGCTGATGGCCCTCCCCGACGAAGAAATGCACCGCAACCGTTTTTACAGCCGCGACCAGGAAACCCACCAGCTCAGGCCCAAACAGCGCTACCTGAACCACTTCATGGAAATCCGGGCCTTGCAGGATTACATCATGGGCCTTGCAGAAAAAACCGGTGTGCCCATGCTGCAATCCGATGGACAGGACCGCAACGTGGAGCAGGCCATGGAAGTCATCGCCAACCGGGTGTTGCAGAGTGTGCCGATTGGGATGCCGCAGAGGCGTTGACCCCCACCTCGCTTGAAGTGAGCTGTGCCCCTTCTTCGCTGTCCTCCCCCTCAGGGGGAGGACCTGTCCTTGACAGCGGAGGGGGAAGAAAGGGTCACCCCAGCCCAGTTTTCCAGCATTTTGACCACTGCAGTGTGGTCTTCGCTGGCACCCACAGTGTCTCTGGCGGCCCGGTACAGGCTCTCGGTGAGGCTGAAGAGGGGTGTGGGGGCATTGGCGGCTCTGGACACATCCAGGGCGATTCCAGCGTCTTTGGCCAGCAAACCCAGGGCGAACGTTGCAGGGAATTCACGGGTCAGCACACGCTGGGGAATCAGGTTCTGGGTGGCGTTGCTGCGGCCACTGCTGACATTGATGACCTCCAGGGCAGCTTCCAGATTGACGCCCAGTTTGGCCAGGGCCACCAGACCCTCACCTGCAGACAGCAAATTGATGGCGAGCAACATGTTGTTGATGGCTTTGACCGCATGACCGGAACCCACCTGACCCACATGGACCACCTTGCTCGCAAAGGCAGACAGCACGGGTTGTGCCTTCTGCACCGCTTCTTCAGGACCTCCAATCATCACGCTCAGGGCTCCATTGATGGCCCCTGCAGTGCCTCCACTGACTGGAGCATCAAGATAAATCACCTGATGCCCTGAGAGCTTCTGGGCAATGTCCAGGCTTTTGACTGGATCACCTGAAGTGCAATCCACCCACAGGGCACCTGCTTTCAGGAAAGGAAGCACCTGCTCCAGCACTTCGCTGACTTCCCGGGTGGTGGGCAAACAGGTGAACAGCACATCCACATCCCTGAGTCCTGAAAAATTTTCCAGCACCTGGGTGGGGAATTCAGCAGCGTGTTTGCGGGCTTTCTCAGGGGTGCGGTTCCAGACCAGCGTGTCAAACCGCTGCCCGAGGTGCCCTGCCATCGGGTAACCCATTGCGCCAAGACCAACAAAAGCAGTTTTCATGCGGTCAGCCTAACATGCCACAAACGCGCACCCGGAGCAGTTGTTTTCACAGGTGGTCTGGCTGCCAGGGGATGGTCTGACCAGATCAGTTTTGCAGGTCAAAAAGGATGTAAAGGTCTTTCAGGGGGCCAGGCAATGTGCCGCTGTCAAACAGTTGAATCAGGGCCTTCATGTCCTCAATGTGGTACTTGAAGTACAGTTTGTCATCAAAAAGATCAATGATGTCCTGATCGATGATTTCTTCCAGCCTGCCCCGATAATCCCCATGGGTTTCATAATGCATGGCCATGATCAGGCTGATCAGGGTCCTGCGGGTGATGTACTGGTGGGCATGCCCTGATTGCAAGTACTCCCGGATGATTTCAGTGATCTTCTTGAGGGCCTCACTGTACTCGTGGAACTGCAACTGGGTCTGCTGCTGGATGAACTGGATCAGGGTGTTGCTGCGCAAGGCTTCACTGAAAGCCGGAAGGTGAATGGCGGTGTTGAGGTACTCTTCGTTGCTCAGGTCAGGACGGTAATGGTGGATCCAGATGAACAGCACCTGGTTGTGAAAAGAGCTTTTCAGGGTGTACATGTGCTGTTTTCTGGAGTTGTTGCCCAGATACACCTCGTTCTCGGTGATCTGCATGATGTCCAGTTTCCTGTTTTGCTGCATGAATACGGCCATGGCCATGACGGGATCGGCAATCTTGTCCAGCGGAATGGTCTGCAATATCTTCATGGCTCAACCTCGCTTTCTACTTTATCCTGAATTGGCATCAGGGACTGTTCCCCATTTCGGGTACAGGAAATCCCGGTTGACCCATGATTCAGGCAGACAGAAAGAGGTTGATGGTTGACCCGTCCAGCTCAGCCGTAATACACGTGGTGCTCTGGACTGGTGACCCACAGCATGTTGCCCTGCACAAAACGCTCCAGGGCGTCCATCACATCCCATCCCCAGCGCCGGAACACATACTCCCCCTGGAAGCTGGACATGCTGTAAATGGCAGACTGGCTGTCCATGAAAGCATCAAAGACCTCCAGGCCATACGCAAAAGGGGTCAGGCTGGGATTGAGGAGCAGGTAATTCTCCAGGTTGAGGGAACCAAAACCCAGCGGAGCCAGGTTTTCCCCCATCAATTGCTGTCCCAGTTGCAACATGTCGGAGATGATGTGGCCATCATCATCCACAATTTGCAAGGTGAAGGTGGATTCGGTGTTCCAGCCTCCCAGCCGAAAAGGCCCCCGGAAACGGAACTGCAAATCTCCGGCCAGTTCAAAGGCTTTGATGGCATTGAGGTAAGCATTGCCCACCCGAAAACCCTTGCGGCTGAACCCCACAATGGCCTCGTCATAGAGGGCAATGGCCCGGGTTTTGTCCAGACGGGGCTGGATTTTTTCGCCATGCTGCAACGCAAATCCCCCAAGCTTTTCCCACGCGATCTGGTGCAGTTCCATAATGACTCCAGTCTAGATGTCTGGCCGTTACCAAAGTCTTACCCTGGCCCTCTTCTCAGCGTCTGCGGGCTTCCAGGGTGTTGATCCACTTCAGGGAGAGGTCCCACAGTTCATCCTGATTGCGGGGATCACGGGCATAAGCCGGGGCCTGAATGGGCTTTGTCAGGTGCCAGAATTGCCCGTTGCTCTGCGCATATTTGGGTTGCAGGGTCACTTCACTGAAAGCCTGGGCCACTTTTTCAGGAGATCCAGAAGCCAGGAACGTCACAATCTGCAGAAAGGGATTGGCTTCCCTGAGCAGCTCTGAACGCACCAGTCCGGGGTGCAGGGCATGGGAGGTCAGGCCTGCCCGTCCCAGCTTGAACGCAAACAGCAGATTGGCCATTTTGGTGGCCCCAAAAGCATTCAGGGCATTGAAACGCTGTTCTCCCATGGGATCCTGAAAGTTGATCTGCGTGGTGGAGGGGGCCGTGACCGTGAGGATTCTGGAGCCTCTGGTCTGTTGGATGGTCTCGAAAAGCACCTTGGTGAGCATGAACGGAGCCAGATGGTTCACGGTGAACATGGTTTCCAGACCATCGCTGGTGAGGGTGCGGCTGGACTTGAAAATGGCTGCGTTGTGAATCACTGCATGCAGTTCAGGATGGTCTTTCTGGATGTTCAGAGCTGCATTCTTGACGGCATGCAGCTCTGCAAAATCCACAACCAGGGTTTTCACTTCTGCAGCAGGGGTTTCCTGCCGGATCTGGCCTTTGACCTCCTCCAATTTTTCCTGATTGCGGGCCAGCAGGATCAGCTGACAGCCCTGTCTGGCAAGAGATCTGGCTGTGGCACTGCCAATGGCTCCGGTGGCACCTGTGATGAGGACCGTCTGGTTCATGGACACTCCTTGCATGAGGCTTTTCTAAGATTGTAATGAATTTGCAAGGTCAGGGCTAGGGGGTCACGGATGATGTCAGATCAGGGCCATTTTGATTTGTTGCTCAAAGTGACTGGGTCATATTCCAGAGAACGCATTGCCTCCACCCAGGCACTGATTTCAAGACCAGAAACGTACTTGCCAGTAGGGTTACCACCAGCAGCGTATTCATTTCTGATGACCTCCATTTCTTCAGAGACATTTCTGCTGCCTGTCAGAATGCCACTGGCAAACCTCAGTTCCAAAACTTTCCTGAATTTCCAGGGACGCTGGAATCCACTGTTGACTGTGAGACCTGCCATAGAATCCTGACAGATCAACAGCCCTCCTGAATAGGGCAGAGGGTAGGCAAGATTGTCGTAAATATGATGGATGAGATGGGGTTGCCTGGAAGGTTTTGGCAAATGACCCAGCAAAATCTGGTCCATTGAAAACAAATCAGCTTCAAGGCCATCAAAAATCAATCGGTCCCCCTGCAAACCAAAGGTCGCCAGATAACCCCTGGTCCATGCAGAACAGCCATAGGTTTTCAGATCTCTGATCAAATCCTCTGGAAGCAAAGGTGGATGTTCTACACCCTGAATGGTCCATTGTTGATCTTCAAAAACAAATACATCTGGAATCTGGCTGGTCATGGTCTCAATTTAACATTGCTGTTGAACCAAAAAAATCCTCCCCCGAACTGGGGGAGGAAAGCGAAGCGAGGTGGGGTTCAGTCGGCCAGGCCGGGTTGGATTCCAGCTTCCTGACGGGTTCCAGGGGTTCTTTCCTGCTCCACGCTGGGCTTGGCGTAACGTTCCAGGGTACGGGCGTCTGCAATCTGCAGCTTGCGCACCAGGTCGAGGCCGGTTCCAGCGGGAATCAGTTTCCCGAGGATCACGTTTTCCTTCAGACCGATCAGTTCGTCCACGCGGCCTGCGATGGAAGCTTCGGTGAGCACGTGGGTGGTGTGCTGGAAGCTTGCAGCGGAGAGCCAGCTCTGGGTGGAAAGGCTGGACTTGGTGATCCCGAGGAGCACGGGTTTCCAGCTTGCAGGTTTCTGGTCGTCAATGAGGGTTTCGTTGACGTTGTCCACTTCCTGGCGTTCCACAACCTGACCTTCGAGGAGGTCGGTGTCTCCACCATCGGCGACTTCCACGAATTTGAGCATCTGGCGCACGATGATTTCGATGTGCTTGTCGTGCACCTTCACGCCCTGGTTGCGGTACACACGTTGCACTTCGTCCACGAGGTACTGCTCGGTGGCCTGGGTGCCCTTGAATTCCAGGAGTTCGTGGGGGTTGATGGCACCACGGGTGAGGGGCTGGCCTGCCTCGACACGGTCCCCGTCACGCACGATCATGCGGTACTGGTCGCGGTCGATCTTGATGGCGGTCTTGCTGCTGTCGGCCTCGTCGTCCGCTTTGATTTTCACCAGGAAGCGGTCTTCTTCTTCAACAACTTGCAGCGCACCGTCACGGTCTGCCAGCACGGCTTTGACTTTGGGTTTGCGGCCTTCGAACAGTTCGATCACACGGGGAAGACCCAGGGTGATGTCGCTTCCGCCTGCCACACCACCGGTGTGGAAGGTGCGCATGGTCAGCTGGGTCCCGGGTTCACCGATGGACTCTGCTGCCACCACACCGACGGCCTCGCCCAGAGACACGGTCTTGGCCTGGGACAGGTCGTAACCGTAGCACTTCTGGCACACACCGCTCTTGACGCGGCAGTTGAGCGGGGTGCGCACGTAGACTTCCTTGATTTCCTCGGTGTTTTTCACCAGGATTCGCAGGTCTTCCACGGAGAGCATGTGTCCGGTGGGCAGGGTCAGGTTGGAGGATTCCAGGTCCATGGCCAGGGTGCGGCCATACAGGCTGGTTTCGATCTCGCTGGTCTTGCGGGCGGTCCACTTGCCACTGCGGTCGTCGTAGTGACCGACAGAGACCACGCTGTAGTCGGTGGTTTCGCAGTCCTCATCGCGCACAACCACTTCGTGGGCCACATCCACCAGTTTGCGGGTGAGGTATCCAGAGTCGGCGGTCCGCAGAGCGGTGTCTGCACCCCCCTTACGGGCACCGTGGGTGGAGATGAAGTACTCCAGAACGGTCAGGCCTTCACGGAAGCTCGCCTTGATGGGCACCGGGTAGGTGCTGCCGTCAGGTCGGGCCATCAATCCGCGCATCCCGGCCAGCTGACGGATCTGCTGGGGGTTACCACGGGCACCGGACTGGGACATGATCCACAGCGGGTTGAAGGGGTAGTTCTGCTCGAAGTTTTTGAACACCGCGTTCTTGACCTGATCGGTGGTTTCGTTCCACAGCTGGATGACCTGCTTGTAGCGTTCCTCTTCGGTGAGGAAGCCCATGTCGGCCATGCTGTTGATTTCGTCCAGTTTCTCGTCGGCCTCGGCAATGATCTCGGCTTTCTGGGTGGGGATCACCACGTCGTCGATGCCAATGGTCACACCGGAGGTGGTGGACAGTTTGAACCCGGAGTCTTTCAGGGCGTCCAGCAGACGGGCGGTTTTCTCCACACCGAGGCGCTTGAAGGAATCCACAATGATGTCCTTCAGGGCGTCTTTTTCGTAGACGGTGTGGATGTTCATCAGGTTCTCGGGAACGGTGGTGCCATCTTCAGACACGGCTTCTGCAACGATGTTGTAGAAGAACACGCGGCCAGCGGTGGTTTCCTCCAGTTTGCCTTTGAAGCGGATGCGCACGTGGTCCTGCATGTCGATTTCGCCGCGTTCCACAGCGTGGAGGGCTTCCTCGGGGTTGGCAAACACATACTTGATGCGTCCAGCGCTGGTTTCCTTGCCACGCACCTTGATCAGGCTGTTCAGGTTGATCTGACCAGCTTCAAGGGCTGCGAGGGCCTCGGCAGGAGAATCAAATTCACTGCCTGCACCGAGGTTGTCGGTGCGGATCTGGGTCAGGGTGAAGATCCCCAGAATGATGTCACGGGAAGGTTTGACGTTGGGCTCACCGTGCGCAGGAGAGAGCAGGTTGTGGGCAGACAGCATCTGGATGCGTGCTTCGGCCTGCGCCTGGGCAGACAGGGGCACGTGGATGGCCATCTGGTCCCCGTCGAAGTCGGCGTTGAAGGCTTCACAGACCAGGGGGTGCAGCTGGATGGATTGACCTTCCACCAGCACGGGCTCGAAAGCCTGAATCCCCAGACGGTGCAGGGTGGGTGCGCGGTTCAGCAGCACCACTTTGTCTTCAATCACTTCTTCCAGGGCGTCCCATACGCTGTCTCTGGTGTCGCGGTAACGTTCCAGCATCTTTCTCGCTTGCTTGATGTTGGAGACTTCACCTTTCTCTTCGAGCACCTTGAACAGGAAAGGCTTGAAGAGTTCCAGCGCCATGCGCTTGGGAACACCACACTGGTGCAGACGCAGCTGGGGACCGACCACGATCACAGAACGACCGGAGTAGTCCACACGCTTACCCAGCAGGTTCTGACGGAAGCGACCCTGTTTGCCACCGAGCAGGTCGGTGAGGGAGCGCAATGCACGTTCAGAGCCTGGGTTGGTCACGGGGGTGCCACGGCGTCCGTTGTCGATCAGCGCGTCCACGGCTTCCTGCAGCATGCGCTTTTCGTTGCGGATGATCATGTCTGGAGCGCCCTGCTGCATCAGCTTCTTCAGACGGTTGTTTCTGTTGATCAGGCGGCGGTACAGGTCGTTGAGGTCGGAGGTCGCAAAGCGTCCGCCGTCCACCTGAACCATGGGGCGCAGATCCGGGGGCATCACTGGCACGGTGGCCAGGATCATCCAGGTGGGGTTGTTGCCGCTTCTGACAAAAGAACGGGCCACTTCCAGACGTTTTCTGGCTTTGGCGCGCTTGTGGCGGCTGGTGTCCTTCATCTGCTCGGCCAGTTCGGCTTCCAGCGTGGGGAGGTCCAGGTCGTCCAGCAGTTCCTTGATGGCTTCTGCACCCATCTTGGCGGTGAAGTCGTAGGACTCGATGATGCGCACTTGCTGGCGCACCAGGTCGATTTCCACGCGACCGGAGATTTCGCTCTTGACGCGCCCACCATCGCCAAGGTCGTCGCCAGGGGCCACACGGTCACCGTTCACAACAAGGGGTTCATCGTTGTAAGGGTAGACGCGGGCTTTGGAGACCACGATGGAGGCAGGCTGGTGCAGGTAGAGGGTGCCGTCTGCTTCGGCGTAAATTTCCTCTTCCTCGTCGATGGCCCCGACCACTTTCTGACCGGAAACCACTTCACTGGTGTCGCCCACCAGGAAGTGCATGCTGGGCTTCACATCGTAAGAAGCAATGCGGGTCCAGTTCACGGTCACTTCGGTGATGCCGGACTTCTTGCGGGTTCCGACATTGCTGAGGTTGCTCACGCGGCTGGGACGCAGGGTCTTGCCAGCCACAGCTTTGGCCAGCAGGGTGCCTTCTTCCACGATTTCGCCGTGGGCCACGAAAACTTCGGTGCCGTGGGGAACGTAGAGGGTGGAGAGCACCTTGTTGTTGCCGTCTTTGATTTCGATCAAAACGCTGTCTTCACCGAGGTCGGTCACAAAAGCAGTGCCAGCCACGGGAGCGGTCAGTTCAAAATCTGCGGTCAGTTCGGCCAGAATTTCACCGGCACGGAAAGCGTCCATGTCCACCAGGCTGCCTGCGGGCAGGTTCAGCTGGGCCACTTTGCTTTCACGGTAGTGAATTTCGGTGCGGCGGGGGAAGCGGTACTGGGCCAGACCGTCAATGCGGCTCACCACATTGCCAGCCAGCACCTGACCTTTGGTCACGTACTCGCCGTCGCGCACTTCGGCTTCGGTGCCTGCAGCAATGCCGTAGGTTTCCTGACGGCCATAACGCAGTTCACGGTACTCCTCATCGGAGAGCAGTTCGCCGCGCTTTAAAGGACGGCCATCGCGCATGGCGTTCTGGGGGTCAATCACGATGAACTTGCTGAAGTACAGCACCTGCTCCAGCTGGTTTGCGGTCAAATCGAGCAGCGTACCAATCTTGGAGGGGGTGTCTTTGACGTACCAGATGTGGGCGCAGGGGGTGGCAAGGTCAATGTGACCCATGCGGTAACGGCGGACGACACTCTTGGTGACTTCCACGCCGCAGCGTTCACAGACTTTGCCCTCGTAACGCTGGCGTTTGTATTTTCCGCAGGCGCACTCGTAGTCCTTGGTGGGACCAAAGATCCGCTCGTCGAACAGACCTTCACGCTCGGGGCGCAGGGTGCGGTAGTTGATGGTTTCAGGTTTCTCGACCTCTCCGAAAGACCAATCTCTGATCTTCTCGGGGCTGGCCAGAGCAATTCTGACTTTTTTAAAGTCTTTCACTGAATCTCCTTGATTGAAAGATTCCTTCTGGTCCGCTCAGGGACCAGTGAGGGGTGGGCAGGGTGCTCACCCCTCATGCTGTGGTTCACCGACGGGGCATCATGCCTTCGAAGATGTCGATGTCCTTGTCACTTTCGTCGAGCACCTGCACATCAAGGCACAGGGAGTGCAGCTCTTTCACGAGCACCTTGAAGGACTCGGGAACGTTGGTGTTGGAGACTTCTTCACCTTTGACGATGCTCTGGTAGGCAGCGTCGCGTCCTTCGATGTCGTCGGACTTGATGGTGAGCATCTCCTGCAGGGTGTAGGCGGCACCGTAAGCTTCGAGGGCCCACACTTCCATCTCCCCGAAACGCTGACCACCGAACTGGGCCTTACCACCAAGGGGTTGCTGGGTGATCAGGGAGTAGGGGCCAGTGGAACGGGCGTGCATCTTGTCTTCCACCATGTGGTAGAGCTTCATCACGTACATGGTGCCGACCACCACGGGACCGTTGATGGGTTCCCCGGTGCGTCCGTCGAAGAGCACGCTCTTGCCGGTGCGGGCCAGTGCGATCTGGGCCCGGTCAAAGGTTTCTTCGTCCAGGTCCACGATGCGCTCGACCACGCCGAGTTTGCCTGCACGGGTGATGACTTCGCGTTCACGCTTGTCAATGCCCAGTCCGGCATCCTTGCGGCCATCCAGACGTTGACGGGCAGACTCTTCCAGAATGCGTTTGATGTCGTCTTCGGTGGCAGAATCGAACACCGGGGTGACAAACTTCACGCCCATCTGGCGGGCAGCTTCACCCAGGTGGGTTTCCAGAATCTGACCGAGGTTCATGCGGGAAGGCACACCGAGGGGGTTGAACACCAGGTCCACGGGGGTGCCGTCTTCCAGGTAAGGCATGTCTTCGGGGGGCAGGATCTTGGAGACCACGCCTTTGTTTCCGTGGCGGTTGGCCATCTTGTCGCCCACCTGCATGCGGCGCTTCTGGGCCACATACACGCGCACCATTTCACGCACGCCGGGTTTCAGGTCCACGCCCTCATCGCCACGGCGGAAACGCACGGTCTTCACGACAATTCCACCTTCACCGGAACGCACGCGCAGGGAAGTGTCTTTCACTTCGCGGGCTTTTTCACCGAAGATGGAGCGCAGCAGGCGCTCTTCAGGGGTGGGTTCAGACTCGCCTTTGAAGCTGGTCTTGCCGACGAGGATGTCGCCGGGTTTGACTTCTGCGCCGACGCGCACAATGCCGTCTTCATCAAGGTCGCGCAGGGCGGCTTCAGACAGACCGGGGATGTCGCGGGTGATCTTCTCTGGACCGAGTTTGGTGTCACGGGCCTCGATTTCATCTTTTTCGATGTGGACGCTGGTGTAGAAGTCCTTGCGAACCAGGGCTTCGGAGATGCAGATGGCGTCCTCGAAGTTGAATCCATCGAAGGGCATGATGGCGATGGTGATGTTGTGACCGAGGGCCAGACGACCTTGCTCGGAAGCGGGTCCGTCTGCCAGCACCTGGTCTCTCTTGACCTGGTCGCCCACTTTGACAATGGGACGCTGGTCCAGGTTGGTGCCCTGGTTGGAACGGGTGAAGCGCACCAGATCAAAGGTCTTGACGTTTCCTCTGTTCATGCCCAGGTGGGGGTGGTCTTCGGTCAGGGTGACTTCCACACGGGTGGCGTCCACATAGGTGACCTGTCCGTTGACGTTGCACACCACGCTGGTGCCCGAGTCGCGCACCACGCGCTCTTCCACGCCGGTGCCCACATCGGGGGACTGGGCGCGAACCAGCGGCACGGCCTGGGATTGCATGTTCGATCCCATGAGTGCGCGGTTGGCGTCGTCGTGCTCGAGGAAGGGAATCAGGGAGGTGGAGATGGACACGATCTGCTTGGGAGACACGTCCATGTAATCCACTTCTTCGGGGGGGATGATGATCACGTCACCGCGTTTGCGGGCAATGACCCGGTCCACCGCGAAAGAACCGTCTGGATTCAGGGGGGTGTTGGCTTGCGCCGTCACGTAACGGTCTTCGATGTCGGCGGTCATGTACTCGACCTGCTCGCTGACCTTGCCGTCAATCACTTTGCGGTAAGGGGCTTCCATGAATCCCAGTGCGTTCACACGGGAGAAGGAGGCCAGGGAGGAGATCAGACCGATGTTGGCACCTTCGGGCGTTTCGATGGGGCACACCCGACCGTAGTGGGTTCTGTGCACGTCACGCACGTCGAAGCCTGCGCGTTCACGGGTCAGACCACCAGGACCCAGTGCAGACACACGGCGCTTGTGGCGCAGCTCTGCCAGGGGGTTGGTCTGGTCTTTGAACTGTGACAGCTGGCTGCGTCCAAAGAATTCGCGCATGGCTGCAACGATGGGACGGTTGTTGACCAGCTTGGCAGGGGTGGCAGCGTCGGGGTTGCCGAGCAGCATGCGCTCGCGCACGCCACGGGCCATGCGGCCCAGACCCACACGCAGCTGGTCTGCCAGCAGTTCGCCCACGGTGCGCACACGGCGGTTGCCGAGGTGGTCGATGTCGTCTTCTTCGACGGGCACCTTGTTCTCAATGACCACACCGTCTGCATCTGCACTGGTGGTGGCGAATTCTTCACGGCCATTGTGCAGGGCCAGCAGGTAACGGATGGTGTCGATGAGTCCTGCATCGGTGAACTTGCCGTCTTCGAAGCCCAGCAGGGTGCGCTCTTCGGTGGTCAGGCCGAGTTTGCGGTTCATCTTGAAGCGGCCAGGCTCGCCCAGGTCATAACGCTTGGGATCTGCGAGCAGGCTGTACAGGTAGGCAATGGCCTTGTCGCGCTTCGGTGGGTCACCGGGGCGCAGCACGGTGAACAGGCGCAGCAGGGCTTCGTCTGCATTCATGCCAGCGCTCTTGTCGTCGGTCAGGTCCACTTCGCCGTATTCGTTGAGCAGCACCTTGATGCTCTCATCGTTCATGCCCAGCACACGCAGCAGCATGGTGACGGGGAATTTGCGCTTGTTGACCTTCATTTCCAGCACGTCCTGGTTGTTGAATTCAATTTCAATCCAGGGTCCGCGTTTGGGCATGGGGATGATGGCAGCGGTGTAGTACTTCTTGGCTCCACGGTACATGGGGGTGAAGTACACGCCGGGGCTGCGGTGAATCTGGGAAATGACCACGCGGTCTGCACCGTTGATCACAAAAGAACCGTCCACGGTCATCAAGGGCAAATCGCCCAGGAAGACCTGGTCTTCTTTGATCAGACCGGTATCTTTGTGAATCAGTTGCAGTTTGGCGTACAGGGGAGCCTGGTAAGTCAGGTCCTTTTCACGGCACTCTTCGGGGCTGTAAGGGGCGTCAGCAATGCTGTACTCCAGGAAGTCCAGAACCAGACCGCCACCGCGGTTTTTGTCTGATTCGTCGATGGGGAAGACTTCCTTGAAAGCACCCTGCAACCCAACGTTCTGACGGCTCTGGGCTTTGACGCCCTTCTGGAGGAACTGATCAAACGATGTGATCTGAACTTCCGTCAGTTCGGGAAGCGGGATGACCTCAGTGATCTCACCGAAGCGTTCGATGCGTTTCGTCATTCACTCTCCTGTCATGGTCATGACTGAAAACTTGTGTCTGTGTGCCCTGCGCCTTTTTCAGAGCCCATCGTGGTTAAACAAGGCCAGGAGGAGGGTAAGAATTTCTTACCCTCCGTTGCACGCGTTTAGAGTTGTGGTGTCTGCTCTTGCAAGAGACTCCTGAATAGCCCATCATGGCCACCAAACTTCAGTCTAGCGCCTGTGTGCCTGCGGTGTCAAGCAGGCTCATGGAGTCCTGCAGCAAATTCAGGGGGTATCCAGGGTCACTTTATAACTCACCCAGGCCAGCACCATCACTTTGGGATTGTCTGGCAGGGTTTGCAGGTTCAGGTACAACACCTGATTGGGATCGCTTTTGAGGGCACCCAGCCAGGAAAATTGGTCTTTTCCTCCATACACTGCAGTCTGATAGGCGTTGATGCGGTAAATGGAATCCAGCAGGCGTTCGCGGGTGGTTTCAAAAGCCTGGCACCCTGAAGCCAGCACTTCTGTTTTGTCCTTGGGATTGTTGCCCACTTTTTTGAGGATCTCCTGGGGATCAAAGCACTGACCAATGGACCAGGTGTTGTACACCAGATTGTCACTGGCAGGTGTGAAGGTCAGAGGAATCTGGTTTTGTGGCCTGAACAGGCTGCCCTGCATCACTGAAGTCATTTCATTGAGCTGAAGGTAGTAAACCTGCATGACTTTTTTGACTTTGTCCCAGTAATACTGCAGCAGGTACCCTTCTTTTCCATTCACTTTCTGCCAGACCTGATAGTAAGCACCATTGGCATCAAACTGGTCCACCTGAAGATCGTAACCCATGTCCCAGAAGGCTTTTTTGACTGCCCCATCTCCCTCTTTGCTGCTTTGCAGGCAGCCTTTGGCTCCAGCTTTTCCTGGAATGCTGATGCTGGCTGGAGCATTCTTTTCCAGGGTCTCCAGGTAGTTCTGGCAGGTTTCGGCTTTGAGGGTTGCCGTGAATGAAGCAGGAAAAGGGTTGGGATTGGGCACCTGTGCAAAAGCCACAGAAGAGAACAAAAGAAAGGGAACCACTTTGCGCATGACACCCATCCTAAGGGGCAAACATTAGAAGGGTTTGCAGTCCTGTCCTCATGAGGATGGCCATGCCTGAATTAAGTGATTGTGCGGATGGGGGAGGTTTGGAGTGGGGGTAAAGTGGGCGTATGTCAGAATTGTTGCGCTCCACTCCAGAATCCCAGGGGTTGGCTTCTCAGGCCATTTCTGCCTTTCTAAGCCGCTTGCAGCAAGACCAGCTGGAAACCCACAGCTTCATGCTGCTCCGGCATGGCCAGGTGATTGCCGAAGGCTGGTGGGCCCCTTATCAGTCAGATTTGCAGCACCAGATGTATTCGGTCAGCAAGAGTTTCACCTCTACAGCCATTGGATTTGCGGTTCAGGAAGGGATTCTTTCCGTGAATGACACGCTGGTGTCCTTTTTCCCAGAGGACCTGCCAGAAAAGCCAGGTGACAACCTCAAGGCCATGACACTGAAAGACCTTCTGACCATGACCTGTGGTCACGATCAGGAACCCTGGTCGGACCAGAAGGACTGGATGAAATTTGCCCTGTCCTGGCCGGTTCCCCATGTTCCAGGCACCCATTTTCTGTACAACAGCATTGGCACTTACATGGTGGGGGCTGCAGTGCAGAAAGCCACCGGACAGACACTGGTGGAATACCTGACGCCCAGGCTCTTTGAACCGCTGGGTTTTGCCACACCCAGGTGGGAAATGGGACCTGAGGGCTGGAACATGGCAGGCTGGGGATTGTTTTTGCGCACCGAAGAACTGGCAAAGTGGGGCCAGATGATGCTGCAAAAAGGCCAGTGGGCAGGCCAGCAACTGCTGTCAGAAAGCTGGATTGAGGAGGCTTCCAGCGACCATACCGGCCTCGGAGAGGACCTCAACTCGGACTGGAATCAGGGCTATGGTTACCAGATGTGGCGCTGTCGCCATGGGGCTTACCGGGCAGATGGGGCTTTTGGACAATTCTGTGTGATTTTGCCCGAGCAAGATGCCGTGGTGGTGCTGACCTCCGGGGAATCCAAACGCACCGATTTGATCTTGCAGGCCATCTGGGATGAACTGCTGCCCCATTTCCAGACCGAAGCCCTGCATGAAGATGCTGTGGCCCATCAGGCCTTGCTGGAACAATTGCAGCACCTGCAACTTCCCAGCCCTGAAGGTCAGGCCCAGACCTCCCATCCTGAGTTGTTGCAAACGTATCAATTTGCAGACAACAAACTGGGTCTCAAATCCATCAAATTGGTCCAGCAAGGTGCAGACCATTTGCTGAACTGGGCAGATGGATCGGGCAACCATCAGGTGCTGGTCGGTGCATCCGCCTGGGTCAATTCGGAAAGCAAATTGTTTCAGAATGTTGTGTGGCCCCTCTTTCCCCAGACCGATCAGCCCTGGCCTGTGGCTGCCAGAGGAGCGTGGACCGATGAAACCACTTTTGCCCTCAGGGTGTGCCTGCTGGAAACCCCTTTTGCGCCCACCATCACCCTGAAATTTTCTGGGGATGGGGTGTCTGTAGGGCTGCGCGGAGCCATTCACTTCGGACCCACCGAGCGACCTGAAGTGGTGGGGCATCGGGTGCTGGAAACTGCAGAAGCCTGAAAAGCTGTAAAAACGGAAAAGCCCAGATCATTTCTGGGCTTTTTTGGGTCAGGGCTGGCTTTAAAGCGGGATGTTCCCATGCTTTTTGTAAGGCCTGCTTTCTTCTTTCTGGGCCAGCATGGAAAAACCTTCAATCAGGATCCGGCGGGTGTCTTCCATCATGATCACCTCGTCGATGTAGCCCCGGGCTGCAGCCACGTAAGGGTTATCGAAGGCTTCTTTATATGTCTTGATTTTCTCGGCACGGGTGGCTTCCGGGTTGGGGCTTTGCTGGATGTCTTTGCGGTACACGATGTTGGCGGCACCCTCTGCCCCCATCACGGCCACAGCCGCAGTTGGGAGGGCGAAAACCAGATCTGCCCCCATGTCGCGTGAATTCATGGCGAGGTAAGCTCCGCCATAAGCCTTGCGGGTGATCAGGGTGATCTTGGGAACGGTGGCTTCTGCGTAGGCATACAGCATCTTGGCTCCGTGCCGGATGATGCCTGCGTGTTCCTGCTGCACCCCGGGCAGGAATCCGGTCACATCCACCAGGGTCAGGATCGGCACATTGAAACAGTCGCAGGTGCGAATGAACCTGGCTGCCTTGTCAGAAGCATCGATGTTGAGGGTTCCGGCCATGAATCTGGGATTGTTGGCCACAATGCCCACAGGTTGCCCTCCCAGATGCACAAACCCGGTCAGGATGTTGCGGGCAAAATCCGGCTGGATTTCGAAGAAGAAGTGGTCGTCCACAATTTCGCGGATCACCTCAATCATGCTGTAAGGCTTTTTGGGGCTGGGATCAATGATCTCTTTGAGTTTGGAGGTGTCCCGGTTTCTGGGGTCTCTGGTGGCTTTGACAGGAGGTTTTTCCCTGGCGTTCTGGGGCAGGTAATCCAGCAGGGTTTTCACCATCTGCAAGGTGTCCCTGTCGTTTTTGCCGGATTGGTGGGCCACCCCGGATTTCTTCATGTGCACTTCTGCACCGCCAAGGTCTTCAAAAGAGACATTTTCACGGGTCACGCTCTTGATCACTTCGGGTCCGGTGATGAACATGTAACTGGTGCCCTCGGTCATCAGGACAAAATCGGTCATGGCAGGGGAGTAGACCGCTCCTCCTGCGCAGGGTCCCAGAATGGCGCTGATCTGCGGTACACAGCCCGAGTAAATGGCGTTGCGGTAGAAGATCTCTCCGTAGCCGCTTAAAGAATCCACGCCTTCCTGAATGCGCGCTCCGGCAGAGTCATTCAGACCAATCACCGGACAGCCGGTTTTGGCCGCAAGGTCCATGACCTTGGTGATTTTCTGGGCATTGCGTTTGCCCAGCGATCCGCCCAGCACGGTGAAATCCTGGCTGAACACATACACCCGTCTGCCGTGGATGGTGCCTGAACCTGTCACCACCCCTTCACCGGGAGCGTCAATTTCCCGCATCAGGAGGCCACCCACATGCTCTGTGAAGGTGGAGAGCTCCAGAAATGAGCCGTCATCCAGCAGTTCAGCAATGCGTTCACGGGCAGTCAATTTGCCCTGCTGGTGTTGTTTTTTCTGGCGCTCCAGGCCGCCACCCAGTTCCACTTTATGTCTGCGTTTTTCCAGCTCTGCAATCATGGCTTCAAGTTCAAAGTTGGACATTTGTTTCATTAAACCCTGTTTTTGAGGGACTTGCCTAGACTGCTCTGCTGAGACTCCAGAAAGCGAGACTTCTGGCAGAGCCAGCACTCAAAATCTGACATGCTGAACCCTGGACCCTGTTTCCTGAAGGAAACGGTAACAGGGGTGTTGCAATCTTCAGGTTCGTCTCAGGCAGGTTGTTCTTGTGGTACTTCTGTGATGAAAATACGATATGCTGAGAAAGCTTTCGAGAAGCAACACACCCACAAGGAGCTGAGGAGGTTTCCTTTCATGAATGATGACGTGATGGTAGTGGATGATGGACAAGAAACTCCCAAGGCACAACCCAAAGTACGTGTTTATGGTGCAGGCAGTCCGGTGCTGCTGCTCTCAGGTGGCCCGGGATTTTCAGCCGATTACATGGAGCCACTCGCCAAGGAACTGGAACTTCAATACCAGGCGGTTCTCCCCGACCTGCGTGGAACCGGAACCAACACTGTAAAGGAAACCCCCGAAAACCTCTCGCTGGATGCTTACATCGAGGACATCGAGAACATCCGCAAGCAGTATGGCTGGGACAAGTTCTCTTTTGTGGCCCACTCCAGCGGTGCCCAGATTGCTCTGGCCTACGCCCTGAAGTACCCCCAATACATCAAATCCATTGCGTTGCTGGATCCCGCCGGAACCGACACCAGCTACCTGCAAGAATTCAACCGGGTGGCCGATTCCCGTCTGAACCGTCTGGACAAAGAAATCCTGGCAGACTGGAAAGCGGGCAACGGAGACTTCACCGAAGGCCTCACCACCCTGCTGTACCGGGTGGTTTTTGACCGCCGCACCGCCAACAAAATTGTGGACATGGTGCCCCAGAAGAGCTTCTACAACAACACCACTGCAGAAGTGTTCACCCAGAACCTGATCGACAGTGGTTTCAACATCACCGACCGTCTGGGCGAACTGAGCGGTATTCCGGTTTACGTGGCCCACGGTCTGCTGGACCCCCTTCCTTACGAGGTGGGCAAAAGCATCGCCGAGAAAACCGGTGGCAAGTTCGTGCTGCAGGACAACTGCGGACATTTCCCCTGGATCGAAGTCCCCAGAGAGTTCTATCCCCAGTTCCTGGGCTTTCTGTTCCAGAACGCCTGGTAAACCCCTCAAAAGAAGACCCTCGCTCAGGCGAGGGTTTTTTGTGTTTTGAAGGCTTCCAGTCTGGGCAGCGAGGTCGGACAGTGGGAAGGCAGGTAAAGGGCATTTTGATCTTTGATGAACTGCACCATCTTCTGTTTGCTCTGTCTGGCCTTTTGCGGTTCGCCCATGGCTGAAATCATGTCCACGGACTCCCGTTCCAGATATTGCATGGCTGGAGTGACATCGCCTGCCAGCACCACAAATCTGCCCTGGCTTTTCACAATGACAGACTGGTGTCCCGGAGAGTGCCCTGGGGTGGGCACAATCCAGATGTCCTCAAAAAGGGCTCTGCTGGATTCGAAATTGTGGAAAGCCCCGTCCCTGTAATCGATCAGGTCAGGCCTGAACCTTTCTGGAAACAGGGAAGGCCAGTAGCCTTTCATGTGGGCGAAAGGCTTCTGGGTGGCTTCAAACTCTGCCCTGGAGACCCAGACTTTTGCTTTTGGAAAACTGCTTAAATGTCCCACATGGTCCTGGTGCAGGTGGGTGACGATGATGTGTTGCACATCAGAAACCTTGATGCCCAGGTTTTTCAACTGGTCAGGCAGGGGAGACTGAAAGGTTTCGGGGAAGCGCAGCATGTTGCGGGTGATCATGCGGGGGGCCACAGGGTACCTGCTCCAATCCAGGGCCCGGGATTGCTCTCCTGCATCCACCAGAATGATGCCTGCTCTGGGATGCTTGATGACCCAGCTCAGCATGGGGGCAACTTCATGCCATTCCTGATCCTGCATGACCTGCAGAACCCGCGATAGACCCTCTCTGGGAGAAGAAAACCAGCTTTTTTTCAGCTGTGCATTGACGGAATTGATGCCCCAGATTTTCATGCAGACCACCCAGACACAAGTAAGATATTGGACATATGTCTATTATGTGTCTGATGTCCAACAATGTCAATTGCCAGCTGCCAAAGCAGGGTATACTGTGGGCAGTGAAGACCGAAGACCGCCGCATCCAGCGCACCAGAGACCTTCTGAAAACCACCCTGATCCAGCTCATTGAAAAACAGGGTTATGAAAGCATTGCCGTGCAGGACCTGACCCGTGAGGCCAACATCGGGCGGGCCACTTTTTACCTGCATTACAAAGACAAGCATGACCTGCTGTGGCAAAGCCTGAAAGTGCCTCTGGAAGCCCTGAAGGAACGTTTTCCCAACAGCGGTTCTGATCTTCCAGAAGAGCCCAACCCCATGCTGACTGCGCTTTTTGAGTTTGCCTGGCAGGAAAAAACACTGTTCAGAACAGCACTGGATGTGCCCAGTGCCATGCAGGTGGGACAGTCCATTCGCAGCTACATTGCAGATTTTTTTGAAAACCGCATGAAGTTGAGTGTGCCCCATGCCACCCATCCCAGAATGGTGGCAGAATTCCTGGCAGGTGGCATTCTGGGGGTTTTGCAGTGGTGGCTGACCCAGGAAAACGCTCTGGATGCACAGCAGACCACCCTGCTGCTGAAGCAACAGGCCATTTTTCCTGTTTTTCAGACCCTCTCCATCTGCCAGGACTGAAGGACATCAACCCGGCCAACAAAAAAGAGAGGGCTTAAAAGCCCTCTCTGCTGTTCTGGCATTTTGGTGTTTACAGGTTCTTGTGCAGCACTTCGCCCAGGGCCTTGATTCCCCGGTCAATCTGCTCTGCATTGGCACAGGAGTAACTGAGGCGCAGGGTGTTTTCGCCACCCCCCAGAGCGAAGAAGGGGGTACCAGGAACAAAAGCCACTTTGTAATCCACGGCCTGCTTGAGCAGTTCGGTGGATTTCATGTGCTCTGGCAGGGTGAGCCACAGGAACATGCCGCCTTCGGGGTCGGTGTGGGCCACTTCTGCAGGCAGGTACTTGCCCAGGGCTTCCATCATGAACTGGCGGCGTTCACCGTACACCTTGCGCACCAGTTCGGTCTGCTTGCCCAGCACCTCGTGGACCAACTCGAACACGATCATCTGGTTGAGGGTGGGGGTGTGAAGATCCGCCCCCTGCTTGGCCTGCACCAGTTTGCGGTTGATGGTGGGGTTGGCCGTCACCCAGGCCACCCGCAGTCCGGGGGTGAGGGTCTTGGAGAAGGTGCTCATGTAGATCACGTGGTTCTGGTCTTCATTGCCGCCAGCGTATTCCAGACCCAGGGAGAACAGGCTGGGTGGGAAGTCCCCACGGAAACGCAGTTTGCCGTAAGGATCATCTTCCAGCAGCAGCACGCCGTACCTGCCCGTGATTTCCACCAGTTTCTTGCGGCGCTCCAGGGACATGGTGCGTCCGGTGGGATTCTGGAAGTTGGGGATGGCGTAGATGAACTTCAGTTTGTTCTGCTTCAACAATTCTTCCAGGGCAGTGGTGTCGATGCCCTCCTCATCGGTGGGGATGCTGACATACTCGGGCTCGTATGGGCTGAAAGCCTGCAGTGCGCCCAGGTAGGTGGGGGTTTCTACACCAATCAGGTCGCCGGGGTTGATGAGGATTTTCCCCAGCAGATCGAGGCCCTGCTGGGAACCGCTCACCAGCAGAATGTTGTCCGGGTTCACATTGCCGTGCTGCGCGGCAATCCACTGACGCAAGGGAGCATGCCCCTCGGTGGTGCTGTACTGCAGGGCCTGGGCTCCCTGTTCGGTCAGCACTTTCTGGGTGGCTGCAGCCACTTCCTGCACGGGGAAAAGCTCGGGGGCAGGCAGCCCGCCAGCAAAGGAGATGATGTCAGGCTTCTGGGTCAGCTTGAGGAGTTCCCGGATGGTTGAGGAGGTGATGCGCAGGGCGCGATCGGCAAAACATTGGTCCCACTGGACAAGTGAAGCAGTCATGACCAACAGTATAAACTTTTGTGACGGTTTTTTCGTTGAACTGCGTAAAAATGTCATACATTTGCTGAGCGCTTTCCAGCAAACTTCTGAACCACCTTCTGGAACAATCCCCTGAAACAACCCCTGGAAACCTGTTCCCTGGAGCGGTGACAACAGGTGTGCGTTGTCATGATTCAGCAAGAAACCTCACCTTAAAATGAAAAGCGCCCCTGCGTTTTGCTGGAGAGGATTGCACCATGCACATCTGCGCCTTCAGCACCAGCACCGCCACCACCCCTCAAGCCGTCTGGCAACTCTGGACCCAGCCCAGACACTGGCCCTCCTGGGACAAAACCCTCAAACAGGCAGAACTTTCTGGTCCATTCAAGCAGGGAGTCAGCGGAATTCTCACTTTTCAGGATGGCTCCACCGCCCCTTTCACTGTGGTGATGTGTCAGATGCTGCAAAGTTACGTGCTGTCCGTGCCTCTGGGCCTGGGCGTGGACCTGCTGATCAAACGCGAACTCTGGCAGGAGGGAGAGAAGGTGCATTTCCGCCAGGAAGTCTCACTGATGGGGCCAGCCATGGCCAAACTTTTGCATGGTGTCCGCAAAAAAGCCCTGCAGCTGGAAACCTTCAAAGCCATGGAAGGCTTGCTGGAGCGCCTGCGGGGTGAAATGTCTGCCCTGAAAGACAACCCGCAGGGTGATGTGCAGCGTTCTGCCCCATGATGCTGTGGTCTGTAAAATCCTGTCCCATTTTGCAAAGTTCTGCTTTCCATCTCGTGCTGTTCATCCCGTTCTGCCAGGAGGATCACCCATGGGTTTTTCCAGAGGAAGCCATTCAAGCTTGACGGTCCATCATGTGTACAGCGTTCCAGATGCGGCCGTGTTTCAGATCCGTGCCCTTGCCTGTGCCAGCTTGGAATTTGGGTGTGGCAGCAAAGCCCAGCCTGAAACACAGGTTTTGAGTGCCCTGTACGCCAGCGAAAAGCACCGGATGGTGGTGTTGCACCACCGCTATGATTCCCTGTACGGCTGGAAATGCTGGATTGCCACAGAGCACCTGCAGCAGCTTCTGGGGATTTTGCAGGTGTTTCACCTGCACAGCAGGGTTCAGCTGGAAGAGACTGTTTCCGCCAGTTGACTCCAGGGTTGAAGCCAGAAACAGCGGCCCAGTGTTTTTGGGCCGCTGTTGGAGTTGTTGATTCAAGGCTGCATGTCAGTACTGGACGTTATATCTGGCCGTGTCCGAAACCCAGTCCTGCTGGGGAAGAGGCTGAATGATGATGGAAAGTTTGCGTGCGAAAGGCATCTCTCCACGGATGGTGATGGTGGCAAAAGTGTTCTGCTCGTTCTGGAAGCGGGTGAGGGTGCGCAGGTTCAGCGGTTCCAGGCTGGCCAGGGCCAGCACTTTGTTGATGCCGTAAGGGGCAGCAATTTCATACTCAAAGGGATCGTTGCGGCCAGGAAAGACCTTGGTGGTGTTGGCCTGCACAAAGTTGTCCCCACTGTCATAGCCGTTGGGCAGGATCATGTCGATTTGCCCATCAGAGTCAATGTTGAACAGGTACACGTAGGCATCCTGGTTGACCCGGGTGAAAATGTGGATGTTCTCTCCGGGCGAGTAAGAGGGGGTGTTGCCGCCTTTGTCCAGCCACACATTGACGTAAAGGTCGGTGGGAACAGGGTTCACAATGATGCGCTGGGTGCTGATCTGGGGTTTGGCAAGGGCAACAGAAAACAGCAGCACGGAGGCCGCCAGAATGTGGGTTTTCATGCATTTAAAGTAGCTGCTGGCCGCTGACCCATCATGATAAATGAGAAGCTGTTTCTTTATGAAAGTTTGGGTTTTTCTTTAGAGATGTACAGAAAAACCTGCTTGTGTTGCCAGAAATTCACTGTGCCAATTCACCCTGGTTCTTTCCAGAGCGGCAATTCCACCACTGCAGTGGTTCCTTTCCCAGGCTGGCTTTCCAGCCAGATTTTGCCCCGGTGTTCCCGCACAATCCACTGGGCAATGGGGAGGCCCAGGCCTGTTCCTCCAGGATCTTCTCCGCGATGACGGCTCTGATCCACCCGGTAAAAACGTTCAAAGACTTTTTCCAGGTCTTCCGGGGCAATGCCCACCCCGGTGTCTGAAACACGCAGCACCACATGGTTTTTTTGCTGTTCCAGCACCATGGAGATGCGGCCCTGTTCGGGGGTGTATTTGGCTGCATTTTCCAGCAGGATCAGGGTGAGTTGCTTCAGGCGGTCCGGGTCACCAGAGACCTGCAATGCCTGCCTGGTTTCCTGAACCTCAAACTGGTGTCTGGGGTACAGGCGCTGCAACTCCCGCCAGGCAGACAGTGCCACAGGTTGAAAATCCAGCACACTTTCTTTTAAAGGAATGCCACTGTCCCCGCGGGCCAGAATCAGCATGTCATTGACCAGACGGCCCAGACGCACGGCTTCCCGCTGCACATCCTGCAGGATTTCGTCTTTTTCTTCTGCTTCGATGTCATGGAAACGCAGCAAGATGTCCAGGTTGCCCTGAATGCTGGTCAGGGGGGTTCTGAGTTCATGGGCAGCATCCGCCACAAAACGCTTCTGGGCTTCAGAAAGGGTGCGCAGACGCTGTTCGCTGAGTTGCAGTGCAGCCTCGGCATGCTTGCGGTCATCGATGTCAATGCAGGCCCCAATGAACCCCCGAAATTCACCTTCAGGGGTGTAACGGGGGGTGCCCCGATTCACCACCCAGCGGTACTGTCCGTCAAAACGCCTGAGGCGGAATTCCATCTCGAAAGGCCTGCGCAATTGAAAGTTGGCATGAAAATTGCGCAGGCAATCGGGCAGGTCGTGGGGATGAATGTTTTCCATCCAGCCTTCTCCGGTTTCCTGAAAAGGATCCCGCCCTGTAAACTCCAGCCAGCGCTGATTGAAGAAACTGGCTCCACCATCCAGACCGCTCATCCAGATCAAGACGGGAGCGTGATCTGCTGCAAATTGAAAACGTTTCTCGCTTTCCCTGAGGGCCAGTTCTGCTTTTTTGCGTTCGGTGATGTCCCGGGAGATCAACAGCACCCGGTCTCGGGACAGGGGAGTGAAACGGGCACCAAACCACACCTCATGGTCCTGGATGGTCAGGGGGTATTCCAGTTCGGTTTCCTGGTCTTTGTGCAGGGCTTCGCGCAATCTGGACACAAAACGGTCTGCAAAGACCGTGGGAAACAGATCATGCATGGTGCGCCCCAGCATGTCCTGAGAGGGGCGGTAAAACAGGGTGGGACGGGTGGGGGCAATTTCCAGGTGCCTCCCTTCCTGATCCAGCACCATGATCACATCGGTCATGGCAGAGAGGTACTGTCTGACCTGGGCATCGCTGGTGCTGCTGGACAGGGGTTCTCCCACCTGCAAGGTCAAAAGGGGCAATTCTGGCAACACATGACAACTCCAGTTGAAACCCTGCAGGTTCGCTCTGCTCCACAGGGTGTTGCCTTCTGGCTGCTGGGTCTGAAAGACAGCATTGCTGACTTCAATGCGTCCACTGGCATCCAGCAACACAAAAGCCCGAATGTCATCTGCAACAAGCTGCTGCAGCAAACTGGGGAGGGAAAGCTGCTCTGCATGCTCAGGAAGGGCCCTTTGCAGCTTGAAGGTTTTGACCAGATGGTGAACCAGTTGCAGGTACTGTGATTTCAAGAACGACTGTTCGGCCACACCCACCTCCTGTTGCTCTGACCAGTTCTGCCTCTGGTCCTGTTGTAAGTGCAGCAAAGCAAACTGCCTGGGTATTTCCCCATTATCCATGACCGCAGGTGCAAAGTGTACTGGGCATTTTCTTGAGCAAAATCCGGGACAATGCTGCTGGTCTAGATGCCCTCTGCCTCTGAGGGACAATGCTGCCTGAGAAAGTTGTGCTGGTGCTGATCGCATTTGTAAAGGTGGATCTTAAAGCAGAGGCAATTTAATCGGTTGGCATTGATTTAAAACGATGAATTGAATTTTGAGGGTTAGCTCATTTTACACATGCCGATTTCATGATTTGAATGGGTTTTGTAGATGTGAAATTTGTTTCTGTATCGAAATGCTCTGGTTAATAAAATTGAACCTGGAGGTTTCAACATGAGTAAAATCAAACTTGCTGTCATTTATTACAGTTCAACCGGAACCAACCATGAAATGGCCCAGGTTGCTGCAGACACAGCCCGTCAGACAGGTGCAGAGGTTCGGCTGCTGAAAATCAGGGAAACCGCTCCCCAGGAAGCCATCAACAGCAAACCCGAATGGAAAGCCTTTCAGGAAAAAACCCGTGACATTCCCGAAGCGTCCCTTGCCGATCTGGAGTGGGCAGATGCCTACCTTTTCAGCGTTCCCACCCGTTATGGTGGTGCAGCCAGTCAGGTGAGGGCCTTCATTGACACCACAGGGCCATTGTGGGCTGCAGGAAGACTGGCCAACAAAACGGTCAGTGTGATGGCGAGTGCCCTGAATCCCCACGGAGGCCAGGAAACCACACTGCAGACCATGTACATCAGCCTGATGCACTGGGGAACCATCATTGTGGCTCCGGGTTACACCGACCAGAGCATTTTCAAAGCCGGAGGCAATCCTTACGGCACCAGTGTCACAGCCACAGGCCAGGGTCTTGAAGAAACCAGCAAGAAGGCCATTCAGCATCAGACCCGTCGACTTGTTGAAGTGACCCAGCAGTATTTGCGAGGCAAACAAATCCCTGCAGGTTCTGCGGATTGATCACGGCGGGCAGAACAGGTCCTTAAACCAGCAACATGAATCAGCAACACCAAAATCCCCACCCTATTGGCGGGTGGGGGTTAACTTCGCACACTCCTTTGAAGTCTTCTGTACTGTAGCATTTCGAGATGAAATAGAAAAGAAATGAGAAAGGCATGATAAGAAAATGCAGGGGCATTCACTTTGAGAAGGCCAGATGATTCATTTTCTGTTTGGAAAGCAAAATTTCAGTTTGTTTCAGAACAGCAGCAAGTGCATGTTTCTCAGGTTCTGTGGTGCCATAGAGCTGCCATAGAGCTGCCATAGAGAAAAAAGAAGCAAAAAGACAACAGGAGCATCCACTTTCCGGGCCTCCCAACCTGCTGTTGCCTTCAGCCTGGAATCCGGGGTTTCCCTCAACGTGATGAACTGGCAGCTTTTGTGGGCCAGAGTATGCTATAAACCGAACATGCCTGAGATTGAACTGGTGGCGCACAACCCGTTCTGGACGAAAGCTTACCAGCATGAACGCAAACTCCTGCTGGAAGCCCTCATTCCAGTGACGGGACCGCTGCTGATTGAGCACATCGGATCCACGTCCATCAAGAACATCGCTGCCAAAGACGTGATTGACATCATGGTGGGGCTCACCCGTCCCCTGTCTCAGGAAGCCATCGACCAGCTGGTGCGTCTGGGTTACGACTTCATGGGGGAAGCAGGACTGCCAGGACGCATGTTTTTCAAGCGCAATCCCAGAACCCACCATGTGCATGTGGTGGAACTGGGAAACGACAACGGATTCTGGTGGGAACACCTGCTGTTCAGGGATCACCTGCGCACCCATCCTGAAGCCGCCCGCCGTTACGAACACATCAAATTGCAACTGGCGGCCCGTTACCCCAATGACCGACCTTCTTACACCAGCTCCAAAAGCCCCATTGTTCATGCGTTGCTGGAAGAGGCCATCGCCTGGGAAGAACAGTTCGGGCCTCTGCACAAAGCCCAGCAGGCCATGCAGGGTGCACCCGTGCACTGGGCTGTGGCCGGAGGATGGGCGCTGGATGTGCAGGCCCACAAAGTCCAGCGGCACCACGAAGACATTGATTTGATGGTTTACCGGGATGAACAGCTGCCATTGCAGCGCTTCTTGCTGGAAAGGGGCTGGACCCTGGAGCGCATCCAGCAGGGAAGGTTCTTTCCCTGGTTGCCTGGAGAGCGGCTGGAACTCCCCGACCACCAGATTCACGCCACCCACCCGGATTACCCCTCCATTGACTTTTTGCTGAGCGAAGGCAGCCATCAGCACTGGATCTGTCGCCGCAATGCCAGGGTGACCCATCCCTGTGCTGTGCAGCAAGGGATTTATGGCATTCCCCATCTGGTTCCTGAGGTGGTGTTACTGTATAAGAGCGGGGGAAGGGGAGGACTGAGGGGCAAAGACCTGGAAGATGCCGAACGCACCTTTCCCGGGCTGGATGCAGACCAGAAACACTGGCTCGCAATGCACCTTCCTGCCAGCCATCCCTGGCACCACACTTATCTGGAGGGACCATGAGCGATTTGTTGCGAGGATCAACCCCTCAACTTCTGGCGAATTACTTCTTTGGTGGCGAAGCCTTTCTGAATCCTGAAAAAATCCTCTCTGATCTGACTGCAGAGGTGGCCTGCCAGCGGCCTGCAGGTGCCCCCTACAGTGCAGCTGAAGTGGTGGCCCACATTGACTTCTGGCAGAATTACATCCTGGATGTACTGAGTGGCATGGGATCCTATGCGGTGGAACATGCCGAAGAAGGCTGGCCAGAAGTGACAGAAGACCAGTGGGAGCTGCTGAAAACCAGCACCCTCAGCAACCTGGAGCAACTGAAAAGGTATGCCCTGGAAGAATCCGAACGGGTCCTGAAAAACAACGAAACCGTGGGGGCCAGACTGGAATCCTTTGTGATCCACAACGCCTACCACTGGGGACAGGTGGTTTTGCTGCGCCGCATGGTGGAAACCGCCTGGCCTGCTCCGGGCGAGGGGCTGTCATGGTGAACGTGACCGTCCGGTCCTCTGATCCCCTCTCCATCACTGCAGAGGATTTGCTGCACCAGCTTGGACCCGAACAGAACGCCTCTTACAGCTTCACTGAAAACCTGGGAACCGGCAGTCTGTATGCTTTTCTGAAGGCCGGAGCCGATTTCTTTCTGGCTTTTGTGGAAGGCCATCCGGTGGGATGCGTGGGATACCGCAAGTTTCCGTTTGAAGAAACCGATGTGGTGGCCCAGCTCAGGTTGCTGCTGGTCAACCCTGAATACCGCTGGAGACAGGTGGCAACGGCCTTGTTGCGGGAAGCTGAACGCAGTGCAGCCAGAAGGGGTTATGTGCTGATGCGGGTGGAAATGGACCAGAACCACTCCGAAGCCCAGTTTTTCTTCGAGGAGCATGGCTACAATCGGGTGCCCAAATACGGGCCTTTTGTGGAAGACCCCATGGTCATGTGCATGGAAAGGCTGATTGCCTGATGCTCACGATCACATCTGCAGATCCCATGGGACCAGAAGCGAACCTGCTGATTGCCGAACTGGGTGCAGACCTGATGGCCCGCTACCCCCAGGAAGATGGCACCGGGGGCATGACCATGGATGAATTCTATGCTCCCAGGCATGAATTTCTTCTGGCCTGCTGGGAAGGAGAGCCTGCAAGCTGCTGCGGCATCCGGCCCTATCCTTATGCAGAGCAAACCCACAGTGAAACCCACATCGCTGAAATCAAACGCATGTACACCCGGACCCACCACCGGGGCAAAGGCATTGCCGTTCAGGTGATGCAAGAACTTGAAGCTTTTGCCCGGAAAGAAGGCTACTCGGTGATCCGTCTGGAAACCGGAGTCAGGCAGCCAGAAGCCATCGGGCTGTACAAAAAGATGGGTTTTGCAGTGATTCCCCCCTATGCCCATTACGTGCATGACCCTGAATCGGTGTGCATGGAAAAACAGCTGTGAGGGTTGTGGGTGTGGGTGCGGAAACGGTCATGACCCATTTGCAACAATTGAAACACCTGCTATGAGCCGTTTTGATGCCCCCCCCGAACACCTTCCCCGATCTTCCTGGCTGAAAGACTGCACGGCCTGCGGGGCCTGCTGCGCTGCCCCGGACATCAGCACCCTGCAAAAACCCCTGGGGGTCCGGTGCGGCAACCTGCAAGACAACTGCCTGTGTGCGATCTATCAGGATCGACCAGCGGTATGCAGAAACTACCAGCCAGACTGGGTGTGTGGGGAGGTGGCTCCGCTGCTCACCCTGGACGAACGGGTGAAGCGGTTTCTGCAGATTTATGGGCTGTCTCCCTGATCCCAGAAACCCCCCGTGGGGCACCTTTGCTTTCATGCAGCCATAGTATGCTGGGCCCATATGCTCGGCGGGCTGTTCAACTCTTTCCTGAAACTCACCAACCCCACGCCCCGGTTCACCTCCGAACGCTGCCTGCTGACCCGTTACGCGGTGGGAGGCTGTTCCAAATGCCAGGATGTGTGCCCCCACAACGCCATTGACCTGTCTGGCAACACCGTGACCATCAGCGAGGTCAATTGCACCGGATGCGGTCTGTGCACCCAGGTGTGCCCCTCGGGTGCGCTGGAGTTCGACATTGAGAACACCATGCACGCCATCCACAAGCAGCAGGGAAGTGAAGCCACACTGGCCTGCTCCCAGCTCAGCACCCCACACCCGACTTTGAAGTGTCTGTCCCGTGTCACCCCTGCCTCCCTGGTGGCTGCAGGGGCCTGGGGAAAAGAACTGACTTTGCTGCATGGGGATTGCGCCAATTGTCCTGTGGGTGGCTCTGAAGTTTTGCGTCACCTGATGGATGTGGTGGACAGAGCCGACCAGTACCGCGAAGCCACAGGCCGTCCTCTCAAACTCACCCTGCAGCAGGGCCAGAACGCCACCCAGGAAAACAAAGGGGCCATTGTCAGCCGCCGGGGCATCATGGGGAGCCTGATGGGCACCGCCAAGCAGGTGGTTGCAGACCTGATTCCTGAACAGCCCCTGCCGTTTCTGGACTGGTCAGACCCCAGAGAGCGCATCCCCACCGACTGGATCTGGCGCAAAAAAGCCCTCAAACCCACCCCGGCTCCAGACACAGAGGTGTTCTGGGTGACCCCTGGAGTCAATGACCAGTGCAATTTCTGCCCGGTGTGCATGAACGTGTGCCCCACCGAGGCCATCAAACGCGAAATCACTCCAGAAGGCGATTTCCGCATCATGCTGGATGTGGCGTCCTGTACCGGATGCGGAGCCTGCATCCCCAGTTGCCCCCAGGAAGCCATGTTCGAGCAGATCCATCGACCTTTTCATACCCTTTCAGAGGTGGTTGTTCTGAGGGAACAGTCAAAAGGTCCCGATTGGTTTGATGAGCCTCTGGAAGAAGAAGGCAGCAGCACGGACACTGGGGAATAGGTCAAAAGATGTAGGGGCGCAGCACGCTGCGCCCTTGGAGTCTGTGAAGGACTTCATGCTGTACAATCTTGGGGTGAAGTCAAGCGCCAAACAGGAAACAGCCTTTCTGCAACCCGGTCCCCAGGCCCCCATCGGGGTGTTTGATTCGGGGATGGGAGGGCTTTCGGTCCTGAAAGAACTGGTGGGGTTGTTGCCAGATGAGCACTTCATCTATCTGGCAGACACTGCAAATTGCCCTTATGGACAGCGGCCCAATGCAGAAATCCAGCAGCTGTCTTTGCAGGCCATGCATTTTTTGCAGCAGCAGGGGGCCAAGGCGCTGGTGGTACCCTGCAACACGGCCTCTGCGGCTGCCCTGCAGACCCTGCGTGAAGATGCCGGGCCTGGGTTTCCGGTGGTGGGTCTGGTTCCAGCGGTCAAACCGGCTGTGGAACGCACCCAGACGGGAACCGTGGGTGTGCTGGCCACCGAAGGCACCTTGCGGGGAAAACTGCTGGACGATGTGTTCGAGCAATTTGCCCATCCCAGAGGGGTTGAGGTGCTCAAAGCCACCCATCCCAGGCTGGTTCCTCTGGTGGAGGCTGCACAACTGGGTACACCAGAAACCCTGGAGGTGCTGCGCAGCACCCTGGATCCCCTGATGGAGAAAGGCATGGACCATCTGGTGCTGGGATGCACCCATTACCTGTTTTTGAAAGAAGCCCTGCACACCCTGTATCCACACCTGAATTTGCTGGACTCTGGTTTTGCCGTGGCAAAGCAGACCCGCCGGGTCCTCTCAGAAAAACATTTGCTCACGGAAACACCGCAGGGCAGCATCGAGGTGTTCACCACCGGTGACCCCGATGCCGTTGCCCCCCTGGTCCAGACCCTGTGGGGCGAACACCTGGCTGTGAAACACGCAGCCTACCGAAAGGAAGAACATGCCTAGATCCACCCGTGGCACGCTGGAATTGCGTCCCCTCAAAGTCTCCCGCAAAGTGAACCGTTACGCAGAGGGCAGCTGCCTGATCGAGATGGGACACACCAAGGTGCTGGTGACGGCAACGCTGGAGAAGAAAGTGCCCTTTCACGTCAAAGGCACCAAACAGGGCTGGCTGATGGCCGAGTACAACCTGCTTCCCAGGGCCACCCACGAACGCATTTCCCGGGAACGGGTGGCCAACGGTGGTCGCACCCAGGAAATCCAGCGCCTGATGGGCCGGGCTTTCCGCTCATGTGTGGATTTGAACCTCTTCCGGGACCAGACCATCATCATCGATGCCGATGTGATCCAGGCCGATGGGGGCACACGGGTGGCTTCCATCATTGGGGGGTATGTGGCCTTGCACGACCTCACCGAGCGGCTGTTCAACTCCGGGAAAATCACCGACTGGGCGCTCACCCATGAAATCGGAGCCATCAGTGTGGGCATGGTGGATGGCGAAATCCGTGTGGACCTGGACTACCAGGAAGACGTGAAGGCGGAGGCTGACCTCAACATCATCGCCACGGGCAGTGGTCAACTGATCGAGGTGCAGGGCGGCACCGAAAAAGACCCCATCGACAAGGCCACCTTTGATGAAATGGTGGAAATTGGTGTTCTGAGCGTGCAGGACATTGTGAAGATCATCAAAGAGCAGATCTGAGGGGAGCACCATGCAAGTGATTGTTGCCACCGGAAACCCCGGAAAAGTCAAGGAAATTGGGCTGGCCCTGCAACCGCTGGGCTGGGATGCACTCAGTCTGAAAGCCTTTGCCGTGGAAATGCCTGAAGAAACCGAAACCACCTACGAGGGCAATGCCCTGCTGAAATCCAGGGCCATCTGTGACGCCACTGGAATTGCTGCCCTGGCAGATGATTCCGGTCTTGAAGTGGAAGCCCTGGACAACGTTCCCGGTGTGTACAGTGCCCGTTATGGCAACCTGAACAACGACCAGGAGCGCTACGAATTCCTGCTGAACAACCTGGGCAGCAACCAGAACCGCCGGGCAAAATTTGTCAGTGTGGTGGTGATCTCTTACCCGGATGGTAAGGATGAATTCTACAGAGGGGAAGTCCAAGGTTTCATCACCCGTGAACCCAGAGGGGCGGGCGGTTTCGGGTATGATCCCATCTTCTTTGTGCCGGAATTTGGTTGCACCATGGCAGAACTCACCCCGGAGGAGAAACAATCCATCTCCCACCGTGGACGTGCATTAAAAGCCCTGCTGCAAGCCCATTCCTGAGGAGTTGAAATGATCACTGTTGCCAACCGCATTTTTGTGAACCCCGAACACGCAGAACAGTTCGAGGAGCGCTTCAAAAACCGGGCCAGACAGGTGGACCAGATGCCTGGCTTCATCCGCAATGTGGTCTTAAAGCCCGCAAAAGCAGGAGACCCTTATGTGGTCCTGACCTTCTGGGAGAGCCAGGAAGCCTTTAAAGCCTGGACCGAATCGGACGCCTTCAAGCAAGGCCACGCCAGAAGTGGCACCCTGCCAAAAGAGGCTTTCACGGGTCCAAACCAGCTGGAAATCCACGAGGTCATTTCAGACTCTATGGAATGATCTTGTGGGGTCTGCAGGGCGAGGCGTGCAAGGGGACCAATTTGCGGTTCCCTGTTCTGCACAAGACAGCGTGCCTCGCCCTTTTGCTTGATCCCTCGTCTTGTGCAAGACACGCCCCTGGCTCTTTTGTTCTCTTTGTCCTTTCAGATGCCTGGTCTGCATTTTCATGAGCTGTCTTTTTGCTGAAAGCTGACCACTGATGGCTGACCGCCCATCAACCATGAACATGAGCTAAAGGTAAGATGGAGATCCAATTGTGAGAAAATTGGAGTCCAGGGGATTTCCCCGAGTTTAAAATCTAAAGCATCAAGCTGGATGCACCTCGTCCACCGTCCACATGAAAGGTCAACATGAAACACGTTTTACTGCGCAAAGCTGCTCTGCCCGTTCTTGTTCTGCTGGCGGCCATCACCACCGCTCTGGCCCAGGATGATCCTGAAAAAGACCCAGGCAACCAGAGCACTGGACAGGAAACCCAGTCCACAGACCCCAAACCTGCAGACCCCAAGCCTGCACCCCAGAAGCCCGAGAAGAAACCCAATTTCAAACTGGTCCTGAAGGTCAATGAGTACCGGATTCGGGGGGGGCAGCTGGAAAATTTTGTGATCGCCAAATCTTTTGAGCTGGACAACAACCTGATCGAGCGCTCCGAGAAATACCAGAAGATTTCCAGCAGTTTGCACCCAACCCTGGACAAAATCTACAAGCAATTGAATGCCAGAGAAGTCAAAGATGCCCTGTTCTACAACCACAGCGAAAACTGGTGGGGAGAGCAGCAAACCGGCTGGACCGTCAATCAGGAAGCCACCGAGAAGAAACTGCTGGATGCCATCATGACCGATGCCCCTAGCAGCGATCTGGTGATTGACAAGCAGGAGCCCAAACGCTCTGTGCAAAAGTTTGCCGATCAGGGCATCCTGTTCCACTTTGGTGGGGGAGAGTCCAGCTTTAAGGGCAGCCCCAGTTTCCGGGTGACCAACATCATCAATGGTGCCTCCAAGGTCAATGAGCAGTACATCGAGGCGGGCAAAGAATTTGATTTCAACAAAACCGTGGGAGACATCAGCAAGGCCAATGGCTTTGTGCCCGGATACGTGATTCTGGGAGACAAGCTGGGCAAGGAAGACGGTGGCGGCATCTGCCAGGTGTCCACCACCATTTTCAGGGCGGCCTACAATTCTGGTCTGCCCATCACCGAAAGGCATTACCACTCTTACTGGGTGCACTACTATGACCCCGTGGGTTTTGAGGCCACGGTGTACTCTCCCCAGAAGAACCTGAAGTTCAAGAACGACACCGGAACCAACCTGTTCATTCAGGCCAAATGGGACGAGCAGAAGCAAACCCTGCGTTTTGATCTGTTTGGTCGCAAACCAGACCGCAAAGTGGAAATCAGTGATTCCCATGTGTCAAACATCCTGCCTCCTGCAGGTCCCCAGTATGTGGGAGATCCCAGCGTGCGTCTGGGCCACTACCGCCAGATCGACCATGCCCAGAAGGGGATCACAGTGGTGATTGACCGCAAAGTGACCTATGACAGTGGCGAGGTCAAGAAAGACGCCATCAAGAGCATTTACAAGCCCTGGGGCGACATTTACGCAGTGAACCCTGCCGATCCCAGAGCGGATTAAACCCAGCAGATTGATTTTGTGTTTCCAGTTCCCCTGCTCTGTGCAGGGGATTTTGTTTTGCTGGCAGCGGAGGGCTTGACTGTTGCCCTGCAACTTGCTAAAACTAGAATGAACGTTCGATCTAGAAGATGCACTTCTGATCGACCTCCACCTGTGTTCCAGCACAGGAAGAACAGCAGGTATAGTACGGACATGTCACAGACTGGCAGCAGGAAAGCAGCATCCCAGGACCGTCGGGCGGCCATTTTGCAGGCCATGCTCGAACTCATCGCAGAAAGGGGATTTCACGATACACCCATGTCCATGGTCTCTCAGCGTTCAGGTGCCAGTGCAGGCATCATTTACCATTACTTCGACAACAAAGAAGAACTCATTCATTCCCTCTACACCGAGGTGAAAATCGATTACACCCGTGCCCTGATGCAGGACCATCCCGAAAACCTGCCCCCTGCCCAGGCGTTCAGGCAGATCTGGTTGAAAGGGTACCAGTACCATCGGGAGCACCCCCAGGAGACCCTCTTCATGGAGCAATTTGAAAACGCTCCTTACTTTGAGAAACACCCTCAGGTGCCAGAAACCGAAGAAGCCCTGAGCCGGATGCTGGCCCTCTTTTCCACCCCTGAAGGCAAATTCAAAGACCTGCCTCTGGAGGTGCTGTGGGAAATGTCTCTGGGTGTGGCCTCCAGGGTCGCAAGGCAGGAGCACCTGTCTGGCAGTCTGGGTCTGGATGCCCAGAAGCTGGATTTGATGGCCCTGGCCTGCTGGCAGGCGGTCTCTGAACAGCCTTCCGCACAAAGCTGACTTTCCCAGCAAACCCGTTTTGCTGTACCAGCAACAGAACGAACGTTCAATCCAAGGAGTTGTATGTCAGAACAACCATGGACCATCCACCAGATGCCATCTCAACAGCACAAAACCGTGATTGTGACGGGGGCCAACAGCGGCCTGGGACTGGAAACCGTGAAAGCCTTCGCTGCCAGAGATGCCCAGATCATTCTGGCGGTGCGCAATGTGACCGCAGGAGAACAGGTCGCTGCAGAAATCCTCAAGCAACACCCCAGAAGCAAATTGAAAGTGATGGCTCTGGACCTTGCAGACCTGGGCAGCGTGCGTCTTTTTGCCCAGAAGTTCATTCAGGAACACAGACGACTCCACCTGCTGATCAACAATGCTGGAGTGATGGCCATTCCGCGCAAAACCACAAAAGACGGCTTTGAGATGCAATTTGGCACCAACCACCTCGGGCATTTTGCCCTGACGGGACTGCTGTTGCCTGTGCTGCTCTCCACGCAGGATTCCAGAATTGTGAACGTCAGCAGCCGTGCCCACACCATTGGACGCATGAACTTCAAAGACCTGATGGGTCAAAGGGGTTATTCCCCCTGGCCTGCCTATGGTCAGAGCAAATTGGCCAACCTGCTGTTCACCCTGGAACTTCAACGGCAACTCAAACTGGCCCAGTCCAGCACCCTGGCGGTCAGTTGCCACCCCGGATGGTCTGCCACCAACCTGCAATTTGTGGCTCCCCAGATGAGCCAATCGGGCTTCATGATGTGGGTCAACCGCACCGCCAACCAGCTTTTTGCCCAGCCTGCAGAACAGGGCGTCCTTCCCACCCTGTACGCGGCCACCTCAGACACCATTGCAGGAGGAGAATACATCGGGCCACACAAAGACACCAGAGGATACCCGGTGAAGGTCAGGGCCAACAGGCGGGCCTACGATGCAGAAGCAGCAAAACAGCTCTGGACCATTTCTGAAGATTTGACCCGGGTGCAGTACCAGTTCAGGGTGCCTGCTGGGGTGAGATAAACCACGAAACAAAAAGGGCGAGGCATGCCTCGCCCTGCAAGTGCCAGAATTTAGTGGCTGCTTCTGGGGTCCAGCACGTCCCGCAGGCCGTCGCCCAGCAGGTTGAAACCCAGCACCCAGGTGAGGATGGCAAGACCGGGGAAGATCATGGTCCAGGGGGCGTCCACATAGAAGTCCCGTGAATCGGCAATCATGGTGCCCCACTCTGGATAGGGTGGGGTGACCCCCAGACCCAGAAAGCCCAGTGCTGCAGCTTCCAGGGTGGCGGTGGCAATCGAAAGGCTGCCCTGCACAATCAGTGGGGTCAGGCTGTTGGGAATCACATGCTTGAAGATGATCTGGCGGTTGTGTGCTCCCAGGGCATTGGCGGCCTGAATGAATTCCCGTTCTTTCAGGCTGATCACCACACTGCGGGCCAGACGCACGTAAATGGGAATCTGGGCCACAGAAACGGCAATCATGGTCATGTAGGTGGCTGCCACAGGACTGATGTTCGGTGGCCGGATGGCAGCCACGGCAATGGCCAGCAGGATGCTTGGGAAGGCCAGCATCACATCGGTGAACCAGCCAATCACCTGATCGGTGCCCTTGCCAAAATAACCGGAGATCACCCCCAGGAAACTGCCGATCAGCAAAGCCACCAGGGTGGCGGCAAAACCGATTTGCAAGGAAAGGTTGGATCCGTGCAGGACGCGCACTGCCACATCCCGGCCCAGGTTGTCTGTCCCGAAGATGTGTTTGAAGTAATTCACCTTGCCGTTTTCATCGGTCAGGTCTGCTTTCAGTTCGCTGTTCCAGAGGGCACTGAAACTTGGGGGTTCCTGGCGGTCACGGAAGTTGCGGTCCACGGTGGGATCGTAAGGCTTCAGGACGGGAGCCAGCAGGGCCAGAATGATCCAGAACAGCACAATGACGCTGCCAATTTTGCCCGGAGTGGATTTTTTGAACCTTTTCCAGAAAGCAGAGGTGGGTTTTTTGGGTGGATTTAAGGTGGCAGTCACAATGCTCCTCAGCTGTAATGGATCCGGGGATCGAGGAAGGCGTAGCTGATGTCAATCAGCAGGTTGACCACACTGAACACCAGGGCACCGAAAATCACGCCTCCCTGAATGACCGGATAGTCCCGTTCAAAGATGCCCTGGTACAGCCAGGAGCCGATTCCAGGCCAGGAGAAAATGCTCTCGGTGAGGATGGCTCCACCGAGCAGCAAACCAATCTGCAGGCCAATCACGGTGACCACAGGCAGCAGGGCATTCCTGAGGGCGTGCTTTAAAATCACCGAACGCTGGTTGAGCCCTTTGGCCGTGGCGGTGCGCACGTAATCCTGGCTGAGCACTTCCAGCATGCTGCTGCGGGTGATGCGGGCAATGATCGCCATGGGAATGGTTCCCAGGGCAATGGAGGGCAGGATCAGGTGCTTGAGGGCACTGCCCAGTCCATCCAGACGGCCTTTGAGGATGCTGTCCAGCACATTCATGCCCGTGATGCTGTCAAAGTTGATGGTGGGATCAAGGCGACCACTGGGGGGCAGCCAGGGAAGCTGCACCGCAAAGAAGTACACCAGCAGCAGACCCAGCCAGAAGATGGGCATGCTGACCCCCACCAGACTGATGGTCATGGCGATGTTGTCGAGGGGCTTGTTGCGGTTGAGGGCGGCAATGATGCCAGCAGGCATCCCCACCAGCAGCGCAAACAGCAGGGCTCCAATGGCCAGTTCCACGGTGGCCGGGAAACGGCTTCTCAGTTCATCTGCAACGGGGATCTGGCTTTTGATGCCCTGTCCGAGGTCTCCCTTGCTGAGTTGCTGGACATAGCGAACAAACTGGGTGTCTGCTGGAGCAGCAAAGTTGAAGAAGATGGGTTTGTTCAGGCCCAGCCGTTCCCTGAATGCTGCTGCCACCTGGGGGTTGGCCCGTTCGCCCAGCATCACCACGGCAGGATCACCGGGGATCAGGCGCACAAACCCGAACACCACGATGGTCACCCCGATCAGCACGGTGAGGGTGCGGAACAGTCTTCGAAGAATAAACGCAGTCAAAAAGACTCCCTTACAGAAAAAGGGACATAGCCTTAAACTATGTCCCTATCACAAAGCATCACATAGACGTTACTGACGGTCTTTACGAGATGAGACTTGCTGTTTTACTTCTTGCCGTCGATGGTGATTTTGTTGAAAGCTTCAGAACCCAGGGGGCTGGGCACCCAGCCTTTCACGTACTTGGCCTTGCCGCCGAGGGGCTGGCTGTGCACCACGGGGATGCGCACGTAGGCGTTGTAGGTGATCTCGTGGATCTTGCTGTAAACCTTGGCTTTGGCGGCCTGGCCCTTGGCAGCCTTGCCCTGCTCCAGCAGGTCGGCGAGTTCTTTGGGGTTGTAACCTGAGTCATCGCTGGCGCTGGGGCCGTAGTAGGCACTGTAGAAGTTGTCAGGATCGCCGTAGTCGCCGGTCCAGCCGATCATGTAGATGTCAAAGCCGGGGGCGGTGTTGCGGTCTGCCAGGTACTGCGCCCAGTCTTTGGTTTTCAGGTTGACCTTGATGCCAATGCCGGACAGCTCTGCAGCCACAGCTTCAGCGATGTCTTTGGGGCTGGGGAAGTAAGGACGGGACACGGGCATGTACCAGAAGTCCAGGCTGAATCCGTTGGGGTATCCAGCTTCGGCCAGCAGCTTCTTGGCGGCAGCAGGATCGTACTTGTAGTCGGCAGGGACTTTCTTGCTGTTGGCCCAGGCCATCACAGGAGGCAGGAAGCTGGCGTTGGAGGTGCCAATGTCTCCCCAGAACTCTTCCACAATGGCTTTCTTGTCGAAGGCCATGCTGATGGCCTGACGCACCTTGACGTTCTTCAGGTACTCGTTGCGCACGTTCAGGCTGATGAAACCCACGTTGAAGGAGGGTTTCAGCACAGCGTCCACTTTGGCATCGTTCTTCATGTTCTTGGCGGCCTGGGGATCCAGGTCAGAGGTGAAGTCGATGGTGCCTGCACGCAGCTCGTTCAGGCGCTGGTTGCGGTCTGTAATGAAACGGAACACCACTTCGTCCACCTGGGCTTTGGCATCCCAGTAATTGGGGTTGGCCTTGACCACAATGCGGTCGCCGGTTTTCCAGCTGTCGAACACGAAAGGACCGGTGCCCACGGGTTTGGAAGCAGGGGTGCCGTATTTTTCGCCCTGGGCCTTGATGGCGGTGGGGCTGGCAATGCCGAAGTAACCAGAGCCGATCAGGTCGGGGAACACGGTCACAGGGCTGGTCAGGGTGAATTTGACGCTGTAGTCGTTCACCTTGGTGACGCTCTTCAGGAAGCCCGAAGCTTCACCTTTGTAGCCGCCCATCAGCTGGCCCCAGATTTCGTAAGTCTTGCCGCTGTCGCGGTAACCGAATTCGAACTTGGGATCCCACCAGCGGTTGACGTTGAAGATCACGGCGTCGGCGTTGAAAGGGGTGCCGTCGGTGAATTTCACGTTCTTGCGCAGGGTGAAAGTCCACTCGGTGGCGTCTTTGTTGGAGGTCCAGCGGGTGGCCAGTCCGGGAATGGGTTTGGTGCTGCCGTCGGCAAAGTCCACCAGGGTGTCGTAAATCTGGCGCTGGACGATGATGCTGTTGCCGTCGGTGATGTTGCCGGATTCCAGGCTGACCGGCTGTCCGCCCGAACCATAAACCAGGGTGCCTCCAGCGGCAAAAGCAACGCTGGAGAGGGCAAGAGCAGCGGAAATGGCGATTCGCTTCATACATCCTCCTTGAAGAAACGCAACGGGAATTAACGTTTGCGTACAGCCTAACCAGTGGATTGAAACTTGTCAACCGTTCTGACATTTTGTAAACCTGTATAGGAGGGTGTTTTTGCTGTATTTATCAACAAAAAACCGCCTGTATCCTGCATACAGCCTGCAATTTGTAAGGAAGGGCAGCCAATGTTCTGGCGGGTTTTGGACACTTTTTGCAGGTTTTGCATTTCAGATGCTGTGTGTCTTCATGCAGCCACCATGCAAATTGAACCCGATGCAGTGTTGAACCCGGTCCACAGGTCAGGGAACAAAAAAGCGCAGCACATGCTGCGCTTTTTCAAATTTCAGATCAGGGCTTGGGGGCTTTGACGGCCACTTGACCAATGATCTTGAGGTCCAGGTTGTCCTGAACTTTGGCGATGTACAGGTAGCCTGCTTTGCGGTCACCCATGCTGTTGAATTCCACGGTGCCGGAAAGGGTTTCCACTTTCACAGCACGGATGGCTTTCATGACCTGGGCGCGGGAAGGAGAACGGCCTTTGGACAGTTTGTTGTCCTTGATGGCTTTCTCGATGCCTGCGAGCACCACGTTGGCAGCGTCGTAGGACATCAGGCCGTAGCCCAGCATTTCCTTGTTGAAGGTTTTCTTGAAGTTGTCTTCCAGCTTCTTGGCTTCGGGAACCACATCGACAGAAGCAGCAGCAGTGGTGAACAGCACGCCTTTGGCAGCGTCACCGGCCTGTTTCTGCAGTTCGCTGTCGTCCAGACCGTCGCCGCCCATGTAGGTGGCTTTCACGCCAGCAGCACGCAGTTGCTTGACGAACAGTGCACCACCGGTGGAGGCCAGACCGCCGTAGTACACAGCGTCAGGGTTGATGGCGGAGACTTTGGTGACCAGGGGAGCAAAGTTGCTCTTCTCGTCGGTGCCTTCGAAGACCACGCGCACGCCCTGGGCCTCCAGGCCTTTTTTCACTTCGGTGGCGAGACCTTCACCGTAGGTGGTTTTGTCGTGGACCACGTAAACGGTTTTGGCTTTCAGGGTCTTGGCCAGATAATCTGCACCGGCAGCACCCTGAGCGTCGTCACGGGCGCAGATGCGGTTCATGTTGGGCAGACCACGGTCGGTCACTGTGGTGGCAGTGTTGGCGGGGGAGACAATCGCCAGGTTGCGGCCCTTCACAGCTTCGGAGACGGGGGTCACCACGCTGGAGTTGAGGGTGCCCACAATGGCCAGCACGCGCTGGTCGGTGGCGATCTTCTTGGCAGCAGCCACACCCACGGAGGCGGTGGCCTGGTCATCGTTGCTGCTGACTTGCAGTTCGATGCCGTACTTGTCCAGGAAGTATTTGGCTTTATCGGCAATGGCCAGTTTGGCGCCCAGATTGATCTGTTCACCGATGTTGGCCACAGGGCCCGAGAGGGGGCTCAGGGTGGCGATTTTCACGACTGTGGCAGCATTGGCACTGCCCAGGGCCAGACCTGCAAGTACAGCTACACCTAAAACTTTTGCACGCATACCTTTTCCTCCTGGTGGAACTCCCATTCCGCAGAACGGAATGGAACACTGCTGTTTTATGCAAGCTGCGATCATGCTACCTTGCCAGTTTCAATTTGTCAAACGGTCATTTCAAGATGATAAAGGGGTGTTAAATTCATCATGGAACACTAAAAAGCCGATGAAGGCTTTTTAGTGTTCCTGATGTCAAAGGATTACAAATAAGTGCTGTAAATATGAAAGGGTGGTTAAGCTTCTCCGAGGTAAGCTTCTTTTACGCTGTTGTTGTTGGCAATGTCTTCTGCCTTGCCATTCAAGATGATTTCGCCGGTTCTTAAGACATAAGCACGGTCTGCAATGTCCAGTGCCATGCTGGCATTCTGTTCCACCAGCAAAATGGTGGTTTTGAGTTCCTGTTTAAGCTTGACGATGATGTCAAAGATGGCTTCCACAAACAGCGGGCTCAGACCCATGCTGGGTTCATCCAGCAACAGCAGTTTGGGCTCGATCATCAGGGCACGGGCCACTGCCAGCATCTGCTGCTCGCCCCCGGACAGGGTACCTCCAAGCTGGGTTTTGCGCTCTGCCAGACGGGGGAAGAACTCGAAGCCACGCTGCATGCGCTGGGCAATCAGCTTCTTGTCGTTGACCAGGTAAGCCCCCATCTCCAGGTTCTCCATCACGGTCAGGCGGGGGAAGATGCGGCGGCCTTCGGGCACGTGGGCCATGCCTCTGGCGGTCAGTTCATTGCTGGAGATGCCGTTGATCTTCTTGCCTTCCAGCAGGATGTCCCCGGATTTGACCTTGATCATGCCGCTGATGGAACGCAATGTGGTGGTTTTGCCTGCCCCGTTGCCTCCGATCAATGCCACAATCTCGCCCTGGTTCACTTCCATGCTGATGCCCCTCAGGGCCTGAATTTGCCCGTAAAAGGTGCTCACGTTGTTCAGTTGCAGCATCAGGCTCCTCCTCGTTTCTCACCGGCTGCGTGTCCACGCCCGAGGTACGCTTCACGCACCTTGGGGTTGCTGCGGATGGTTTCGGGCAGCCCCTCAGCAATCTTGGTGCCGTAATCCAGCACGGTGATTTTTTCGCTGATGCTCATCACCAGACGCATGTCGTGTTCAATGAGGACCACTGTCACCCCCAGATCGTCACGGATGCGGCGGATCAGGTCTTTGAGCTCCTCGGTTTCGCGGGGGTTCATGCCTGCAGCAGGCTCGTCCAGCAGGATCAATTTGGGGTTGGTGGCAAGTGCACGCGCAATTTCCAGGCGGCGCTGGTCTCCGTAAGGCAAATCGGTTGCGCCTTCGTTGGCCGCCCGACGCAGACCCACAAAATCCAGCAGGGTCAGGGAAGCGTCCAGGGCTTCCTTTTCCTGACGGCGGAAATTGGGGGTGTTCAACAGGGCATCCCAGAAGCTCAGTTTCATGCGCACATTGCGGGCCACCATGATGTTCTCCACGGCGGTCATGCTGGAAAACAGACGGATGTTCTGGAAGGTGCGGGCAATGCCAGCCACCGTCACCTCATCAGGTTTGAGGCCCACCAGGTCCTTGCCCGCCAGATTGATGGTGCCCCGGTCAGGCTGGTAAATCCCCGTGATCATGTTGAAGAAGGTGGTTTTTCCTGCACCGTTCGGGCCAATCACGCTGATGATGCTGCGTTCAGGCACCTGGAAGGTCACATCGTTCACGGCCACCAGACCCCCGAAGGTCTTGCGGATGTTTTCAACATTCAGGAGCATTATTTGACCCCCTGGGCAGGCTTGGCCACAGGTGTGCCAGGCAGGGCTTCTTCTGGAATCTTGATGTGTTTGCGCACTGCAGGCAAGAGGCCCTGAGGGCGGAACAGCATCATCAGGATCAGGAGCAGACCAAAGTAGAGTTTTTCGTACTTGGCAGGATCGAAGGTGTTGTTGTCCTGGAAAGCAGGCAGGGTTTGCAGATACTCGGAGAGGGACTTCAGGAAATCCAGTTGCAGCCAGATCACGGCCATGGCACCCACAATCACACCGGGAATGCTGCCCATGCCGCCCAGAATCACCATCACCAGCACACCGATCGACTGGAAGAAGGTGAAGTCTTCGGGAGAAACAGCAGTCTGTTTGATGGCGAAGATGGCCCCCATCACCCCGGCGAAACTTGCACCGGTGGCAAAGGCGATCAGTTTGGTGCGCACCAGAGGAACCCCCATGGCCTGGGCAGCAATCTCGTCTTCACGGATGGCGATCCAGTTGCGGCCAATGTGGCTCTGGTCCAGACGCATGTTGAACAGCACGATGATGGCGATGACCACCAGCACCAGGAAGTACAGGAACAGCGCAAACACCTGCGGTTCGCTGAGTTCGTATCTGTTGATGATGGGAGCCAGCAAAGCAGAGAACCAGCCGATGTGCGGAGGGTTGATGCCCAGCACGCCGTTGGGTCCGTTGGTGATGGGGGTGAGGTTGTTGGCGAACACCCGGATCACTTCCCCGAGGCCCAGCGTCACGATGGCGAGGTAATCCCCTTTGAGTTTCAGCACGGGCAGACCGATCAGGACGCCCACCCCGATGGCCACCAGAATGGCCAGTGCGAGGAACAGCCAGAACCAGTTGCCGTCCAGACCGCTGCCGCCCTGTCCGTTGATCTTGCCAAGCTGGGCGGAGCCAAAAATGCCCCAGGTGTAAGCACCCACAGCAAAGAAGGCCACATAGCCCAGGTCCAGCAGTCCGGCCAGACCCACCACGATGTTGAGGCCCAGGGCCAGTGCAGCGTAAATCACGATCTGCAGCACAACTTCCAGCAGGAATTCATTTCTCAGGCCAATGATGGGCATCACGACCATCAGGGCAGGAGCCAGAGAAAGGATCTTGGCCCAGGTGCTGGCTTTGCTCTTGAAGGTGAGGACCACGGTTCCCAGAAAAGCAGCAAAAAACAGGGACTGCACCAGGTTGTTGGCGGTGGTGGCGATGGTCAGCATCAGGGTGCTGGTGATGGCGGTGTAAATCAGCACAATCAGGGATGCCAGTTGGGGATTGTCCAGGATGCCTGGTTTTTTCTCAGTGCGGTTGTTGTGTGTCATGGGGACCTCTTATACCTTCTCGGTGGTGGCTTTACCGAGCAGACCAGCGGGTTTGAAGATCAGGATGATGATCAGCACCATGAAAGGCCCAACATCTTTCCACTGGATGTTGATGTTCTGCAAGACACTGCCAATTCCCTGTATGAAACTGTTGTCGGTGAGGGTCATCTTGACACCGAAGATGCTGATGGTGGCAATCAGGTTTTCCAGGAAGCCCAACACCAGTCCCCCCACCACAGCACCTGGAACGCTTCCAATGCCTCCCAGCACAGCCGCAGTAAAGGCCTTCAGTCCTGGTGCAGTTCCCATGTACGCATCCACTTGACCGAATTTGACGCCCCACAGCACACCTGCCACACCACCGAGTGCGCCCCCAATGAAGAAGGTCAGGGCGATGATGTTGTTGGTGTTGATGCCCATCAGGCGTGCAGTCTGGCCGTCCTGGGCCACGGCGCGAATGGCGGTGCCCAGTTTGGTTCTGTTGACCAGGAAATTCAGGCCCACCAGCATGACCCCACCTACAATGATCAAGAGCAGGTCAGCAGGTTGCAGTCCCAGGATCATGTCGCTTCCCAACACAGTGGGGTAAGGAACCTTGTCGGTCTGTTCCTTGACGTTGAGGAACATGCGCAGGGTGTCCTGCAGCAGAAAGCTCACCCCAATGGCGGTGATCAGGGGCACCAGTTTGGGTGCATTTCTGAGGGGTCGGTACGCCAGACGCTCGATCAGCACATTCAGACCGCCCGAGATCAGCATGGCCACCAGCAGGGCAATGCCTACCTGCACATAACCATTGATGCCACTGTCTTTGAAGAGGATCAGCACTTCATAGCCGACGATGGCCCCTGTGGCAAAAACCTCAGAGTGGGCGAAATTGATGAGTTGCAACACCCCATAAACCATGGTGTAACCCAGAGCAATGACGGCGTAGATCACCCCTAAGATCAGACCGTCCCGAAAGATCGAGATCCAGATTTGTAAGTCGCTCATTTAACCTCCACGCATCACACCGAAAACCTGGGGTTCACAGTGTGTCACCAACCTTGTCTTCACCGGTTCTGGACAGCCCTTCTTGACAACCAGACTGAGCAGAACCTGAACACTTGGTCATAATAACGATGGGTCAAAACCTTGTCAATGAAAAATCGGTGAAAATGTGGCTCTGGGTGCATAAAAAAGGCAAACTGTATACATTTGTACCGGGAAAAATTCGTTTGTGGCGCATTTTATTGTTATTCACTGGACTAGGCATAAACGCTTAGTGTACAAACTACGCCATTCTGGATGTGTGTGCGAAATTTTTTGCCAGGGGCTTCAGAAAAAATTTGCAAATTTGAAACAAAACCGCTTCAAAATTGCAAATGGAGCAGAAAAAACCTGACATCCTGCAAATGGAACCCTTGCCAACCCCACTGACAAGTGTTACTCCCAGCGTAGACCTGCATGAGGGGCTGCATAAAGGCCAGCTGGCCTGCTGGCTTTCCAGATGACAACAAAAAACCGTGGAACACATCCACGGTTGAAGGTTTTGTGTTGAAGTGCAGATCAGTAATTGCTGAGGTAGGTGTCCAGTTCCCACTGGTGCACCACAGCACTGTACTCCCGCCATTCCTGGCGTTTGGCTTCCACAAAGTGCTCCAGCACATGTTGACCCAGGCACTCGGTCAGCACTTCACTGCGTTCCAGAGCGTCCACAGCCTGATTGAGGTCTCCGGGCAGCTCGCGGATCTTGTGTTTGCGTTTTTCGCGCACGGTCATGTGGTAGATGTTGCGCTGGATGGCCGGAGCGGGCTCCATTTGCTTCTCGATGCCGTCCAGACCAGCCGCCAGCATCACGGCCAGGGCCAGATAGGGGTTGCAGGAAGGATCGGGCATGCGCAGCTCAGCACGGGTTCCTGCGCCTCTGCGGGCAGGAATGCGTACCATGGCAGAACGGTTTGAGGTGCTCCAGGCGATGTTCACAGGAGCCTCGTAACCAGGAACCAGACGCTTGAAGCTGTTCACCAGGGGGTTGGTGATGGCGCACATGGCATCGGCATGCTCCAGCAGACCCCCGATGAAAAACAATGCGGTGTTGGAGAGCTGGTACTCGGCTTTCTCGTCGTAGAAGGCATTCTTGCCGTCTTTGAACAGGCTCAGGTGCACGTGCATTCCGCTGCCGTTGATGCGGGCCACCGGTTTGGGCAAAAAGCTGGCCAAAAGTCCATACTCCAGCGCCACCCTTTTGACCACAAATTTAAAGGTGGAGATGTTGTCTGCAGTCTCCATGGCGGGGGCATACCTGAAATCAATCTCGTGCTGACCGGGGGCCACTTCGTGGTGGGCCGCCTCAATTTCAAAGCCCATTTCCACCAGTTTGTTGGTGATTTCACGGCGGATGCGTTCCCCTTTGTCGATGGGGGCCAGATCAAAGTAACCTGCCTGATCGTTCACCTTGGTGCTGGCCTTGCCATCCTCAGGGTGCTCGAACAGGAAGAATTCAGGCTCTGGACCTGCAAACAGCTCAAACCCCATCTTCTTGGCCCGGTTGATTTGCCGCCGCAGCACATACCGGGGGTCCCCCTCGAATGGGGTGCCGTCTGGTAAAGCCACATCACAGATCAGACGCGCCACCTTGCCCAGTTCGTGCTCTTCATGGCTGAACCGGGGGAAAATCAGGAAGGTGCCGTAATCGGGCTTGAGCAGCATGTCGGATTCTTCAATGCGGGTGAACCCTTCAATGGAAGACCCATCGAACATCACCTCGCCATTGAGGGCTTTTTCAAACTGGCTGGAAGGCACCTCAATGTTCTTGACGATGCCCAGAATGTCGGTGAACTGCAGCCTGAGAAACTGCACATTGTTGCTGTTCAGGGCCTGCAGAATGCTTTCTTTGGTGTGCGCCATCACGCCCCATCCTTTCTGGATTGACAGCAGAGCCACGGTGACCCGGTGTGAAGGCAAACCTGTCGGGGAGGCCAGCACAGAAGGGAATTTCTCTGCTGCAGCCTTCAAAACTCCGGTCTGCTCTGTGTTTCCAACATTCAAAGTCTAAATTCATGCCCTGTGGGTGTCAATGAACCTGTGTGGGGCCAAGGAACCCTTTCCGTTCTTCCCACAGTTGCTGTTTGCACCCCCGTGTTACCATAAGTGGGTGCTGCATTTGCACCGCCGCAACCGAACCGTACACGCCAGTGACTTCCAGCAAGCTTTGCAGGCCCTGGGCCTCAGCAGCAGGGACCACATCATGGCCCACGCTTCCCTGAGTGCTTTTGGGTATGTGCATGGTGGGGGAGACACCCTGGCCGAACTCCTCAAAACCAGCGTTGCTTCTGTGGTGATGCCTGCATTCACCTATTACACCCTGATCTGGCCGGAAGCCTACCGCACCCCCGAATGGCCGCCCCATCCGCCGGGTCCAGTGGGGGCGTTTCAGCGTTTTTCCAGGGTCTCCCGCGACATAGGCAAGGTGCCCCAGGCCCTGGTGGATGACCCCGAGGTGATGCGCAGCAACCATCCGGCCCTGAGTTTTGTGGGTTATGGAGAGCGGGCAGAGGAGATCCTGAACGCCCAGACCCTCAAAGAGCCCTATGCTCCTGCAGGTGCGCTTTACGATCTGGCCGGAAAAGTTCTGCTGATCGGGGTGGACCATACCTCCAACACCAGCATCCATTACGGAGAGTATCTGGCCGGGCAAATTGAATTGCCCCGGTATGTGATTCAGGACGGCAAGCTGCAGTCCACCTATTTCCCCAACTGCTCTGCCGGGTTTGGTCGCATCGAACGGCACCTCAGCCACAAAAAGAGCGTGAAAGTGGGTCCGGGAACCGTGGCCGTTTACGATGTGCAGGAACTGATTGATGTGACGGTGACGCTGCTGGGCAAGCAACCGGAAGCCCTGCTGTGCCATTACTCGGGGTGCCGCTGCCAGTATGTGCGCAGTTTGCTGAAATACCATGCCCTGAGCCCCAGAGACCATCAGCCAAAAGTGCTGTGAAAATGCATCCTCCCCCTGCCACTTGGCGGATGTGGGAAAACAGTTTGCTGCTTAGACTCCAGAAGATTGTCCACCATTGTGCAAACACCATGGCATGACCCAAGGAGCCAGTATGACCACATCTTCAATTCCCCATTTCGACATACAGCAGATGGAAGCCCGCTACCAGCAACTGCTGGATGCACCCCCCAGCCTGGACACCCTTGAAACCTGGATTCAGTCCTGGAGCAATCTGGAACAACAGCTCAGGGAAACCATCAACGACGCCTATTTTCGCAAGGCCCAGAATGTGCGGGAACAGGACGCCGAACAGTTCTATGCTTTTTTGCAGGAACAGGCCGTTCCGAAAGCAAAACTTTATGCGGCTCAACTGGCAGAACGCCTGCTGGACCTGAACCCACAGGATTTGAAATACCGGCAGATGCTGAAGGTCTTCCTGCAGGACAGGCAAATCCGAACCCCCAGACTCATTGGTCTGCAGGCCGAAATTGAGGTGCAGGCCGTCACTTATGATGACATCACTGGCAAAATGCTGGCCGAGGTGGATGGCGTGCAGATGCCAGGAGATGATGCCTGGAACCTGGTGTTCGACACAGACCGGGCAACCCGGGAAAAAGGCTGGCGGGCTTACAACACCATGTGGAAGAACCACAAGCAGGAACTCGGTGAACTGCTGATCGAAGTGGTGAAAAAGCGGCGGCACATTGCAGCAGAGGGGGGTTTTGCAGACTACCGGGCCTACTGCTGGACGGAACTCAACCGCACCGATTATGCACCACAGGACACTTTGCTGCTGCATCAGGGCATTCTGAAACACCTGGTCCCTCTGGCGGCAGAAGTGCACCGCAAGCAGGCTGAGCGTCTGGGGCTGGATGCCCTGAAACCCTGGGATGTGGTGGTGGAGCATGGTGAACCCCTCAAACCTTTCCAGACGGCACCTGAACTGCTGGACCTGACGTCAAAAGTGCTGGGGAGTGTTTCTGCAGACTGGCAGGCCCTGTTCAGGGATTTTGCAATCCAGAGACCGGACCTGATCGACATCGAAACCCGTGCAGACAAGGCCACAGGCGGGTTCTGCGAGTTCCTGCACGTGCAGAAATTCCCCCACATCTTCATGAGTCTGGTGGGCAGGCACGACGACATGACGGGATTCTTCCATGAAACCGGGCATGCTTTGCACTTCCTGCTGACCGACCGGAGCACCGACCTGTACTGGCACCAGCAGGTTCCCATGGAGTTCAACGAAACCATCGCCATGACCATGGAATTGCTTCCCCTGGAGCACCTGCAGGAAGCTGGTGTGTACAACGAAAACCAGCTTTCCAGTGCCATCCAGACCACCCTGGAGCAATCGGTGCAACTTCTGCCCAGATTGGTGATTTACGATGCTTTCCAGCACTGGCTTTACACAGAAGCCCCAGAAGACCTGACCATCCAGGATCTGGACGCCAAATGGCTTTCCCTGTGGCACACCTACCTTCCCAGTGTGGACGATTCGGATCTGGAAGAATTCTCTGCGCAGGGCTGGGTGCGGGTGGTGCACATCTACCTGTATCCCTTCTACATGATTGAGTACGTAATGGCGCAGGTGTATGCCTGGCAGGTGTGGAGCGCCTACCAGCAAAACCCTGAGCAAACCGTGCAACAATTGACCCGAGCCATGCAGCTTGGAGGCACCACCAGCCTGCCAGAATTGATCCAGACCATTGGGCAGTCTTTTCCTGTGGATGAAGGACAACTGGCTGGAGCCATCGAAAACGTCAGACAGAAGATCTTTTCCTGATTGCTGAAAACCAGAACCCCCGTCCAGATCTGGACGGGGGTTCTTTGCTGGTGTGTATTATTCTGCAGCGATGTCACGCAGGGCGTTCAGGTCAGCGAGGACCACACGGCCATAGCCTGCATGGATCACGCCTTCTCTGGACAGTTCGCCCACCACTTTGGTGACGGTTTCACGGACTGAGCCCACTGCGGCGGCCAGTTCATCGTGGGTGGCGTAGATCAGGATTTCGCCGTTGTCCTGTTTGGTGGCCAGAGCGGTGTCTTTGAGTTCCAGCAGCTCTGCAGCAATGCGGCTTCTCAGGCGCTTGCCCACCAGACGGTAGATGTTCTCATAGGCGCGGTTGATCACGTTGACCAGGTGGTTGGTGACCTGCACGGTGTCTTCTGCGCTGAGCAGGGCAGGGTTGATCACATCCACGCTGGAATTGGTGACGGCTTCTGCAAAGTATTTGCGGTCCACACCAGAGAGGGCTTCTTCTCCGAAGTACTCGCCGGGTTTGACGTAGCGCAGGGTCAGGCCGTTTCCCTCATCGTCCATGGTGTGAACACGGATCAGGCCGCTGGAAACGCGGTACAGCATGTCAGATTTTCCGGGATAGAGAATGACTGCGCCGGGGCGGTAAGTCACAGTGTCTACAAAAGTTTTGGTCGAGATCATGTTGCCCTCCTTGGTGGCACCGATTACTATATTTAGTATAGTACCTATTGGTGATTTTGTAAACCAATCGGTTTCTTTAATCCGAATATAGGTCACAATGCTTAGTGCAGGGTGAGGGAGCCACCTGAAGGAGATACGGGAAACTGGGATGGAGGGTTCATCTTCTGCAGGGGGGCAAAAGGTGTGCAGAAGGCAGAAGATTGCCGAGGGCCGAGGGCCGAGGGCGAAAAGCAGAAAGCAGTGTCCCAGTGCTGACCAACCTGTCCGAGCGACCCAGCATACAGAGCCACTTTGTGTTCAGGCTCCAGGGTCAAAGAGGCGCATCTTGGGGTCAAGCAGAAGGCTGAAGGCCGATTGTAGAAGGCTAAACCCTGTGCTGCTGAATGTTTTTGATGGCGGTTTTCTGGACTTCTGGCTTTGAAACAGTCTTCCGAAGATCCAGATGTTCTTCAATCACCACATCAATTTTGATCAGATCACAGGTCAGACTTGCAGGTAACATGAAGGAATGCAGTCCAGTTACCAGAACCGTCTGGAGGTCTTGCTGCACCTGCTTTCCAGCGATCTGGGACAGCAGAAAAAAGGCACCGAGGTGGCAAAAGCCATCCAGAGCAGCCAGGAACACAGCATCCGCCTCTTCGAGCAGACCTACCAGGAAACCCCAAAGGAATTTCGCAAAAGGTTGACCCTGGAGCGTGCGGCGTACACCCTTTCCAGAACCGAACAGAGCATCACCAGCATTGCGCTGGATGCAGGGTATGCCTCGCTGGAGGCTTTCACACGGGCCTTCAGGAAGGCGTTTCAGGTGACCCCCACAGCGTTTCGTGCCACCAGAACACCCAGTTTCTGGCTCCCCACCGAAAATGGCATCCATTTCGCTCCAGGCACCCTTCGCAAAGAGGCCATCAGCCTGGACCTCATCGACCTGCTGTTTCAGCATGACTTCTGGCTGACCCGCAAGATGCTGGAAGCTGCAGAAAAACTGCCCCCTGACCAGCTGGACCGGCAGGTGGGACACATGCACATTGCTCCCTACTACAAACCTGCCCACACCCTCCGGGAAATGCTGGACAGCCTGATTGCGGACAAGGAAGCCTGGCTGTCTGCCCTGCATGGTCAGCACTGGACCGAAGACCAGCCCACCACCCTGCCAGACCTGAAATCCCGGACCCACAGGACTTACACCGCATTTCTGGATTTTGCCAGCACCATCAAAGAGAAAGGGGAGTGGAACGTCGAATTTGTGGACGCGGTTTGCACCCCACCTGAAACCTTCACTTTTAAAGGGATTCTGGCCCATGTGATCACCTTCAGTGCCATCAAACGGCAGCACCTGCTGGACGCCTTCAGGGTCCTGGGGGTGGATCTGGGCAGCAACGATCCCATCGAATTTGAGCGGTTGTAAAAGCAAAAAGGAGAAACCATGCCAGATCTGAATGGAAAAATCGCACTGGTGGCAGGGGCCACCCGTGGAGCAGGACGCGCCATTGCTGTGGAACTTGGAAAAGCTGGAGCGACGGTGTATGCCACAGGCCGCACCACCAGGCAGTACACCTCGGAAATGGGCCGCACAGAGACCATTGAAGACACAGCAGAGATCATCAAGCAGCATGGAGGGAACGCTTTCGCAGTGCAGGTGGACCACACCATCCCCGAGCAGGTGAAAGCCCTGCTGGAACGCATTGGGCAGGAATCAGGAAAGCTGGACATCCTGATCAATGATGTGTGGGGAGGAGACCACCTCGCCCAGTGGGTGCCTTTCTGGGAGCACGATCTGCAAAATGGCCTGAAATTGCTGGACAACACCATCAAAAGCCACATCATCACCAGCCATCACGCTGTTCCCCTGATGATCCAGCAGCAATCTGGCCTGATCATTGAAATCACCGATGGCATCACCGAAATGTACCGGGGCAGCCTCTTTTACGATCTGGCCAAAGTGTCTGTGAACCGTCTGGCCTTTGCCCAGTCGCAGGAACTTGCAAAACATGGCATCACTGCACTGGCCCTCAGCCCTGGATTTCTGCGCTCAGAAGCCATGCTGGACCATTTCGGGGTGACGGAGGAAAACTGGCGAGATGGTGCAAAGACAGAACCGCACTTCATTGCCTCGGAGACCCCTTATTATCTGGCCCGTGCGGTGGTGGCCCTGGCAGCAGACCCGCACATCCAGCAGAAAAACGGTGGCTGTTACGCCACCTGGAATCTGTATCAGGAATATGGTTTTCAGGATCTGGATGGGACACAACCCGACTGGGGCCGTTATGCCCGCGACAACCTGGGCATCGATGCAGGTTGAGTGTGCTGCAGAATCCACTGCACGGTTTTGTCAAAGGCCTGCGGAATGGGCGCTTCAGTGGTGTCATCTGTCATGAAATGTGTCCCGTTTTCAAAATGCACCACGGTCAGGTCTGCCTGAGGACTGAGGTGTTGTTGCAGGTTCTGGCTGCTTTTCAGGGCAGGCACAAAAGTGTCTCTGTCTCCAAAAAGGGCCAGCACAGGAAGGGACAGACCTTGCAGGACCGGAAAGATGTCCAGGTCCAGCACCTCCTGCCATTGCCTGAAGATGTTCTGCATGACCGGCAAAGGCGGAAGTTCACCACCGAAAGACATGTAGCTTTTCACAGCCAGCAGGTCATACAGTTCCAGCAGGGGGGCCACCTCCCGGTTTTGCCGTGCAGCTTTGTTGAAAATGCGGTACACCGCCAAGGCTTCCTGAATGTCTTCTTCGGTTTCTTCTGCCCTGCGCATCTGGGATTCCACCCGGTACAGCTCCTGTTCTGTCGGGGTCATGAGGGCAGGGGAGATCAGCACCAGAAAATCCACAGTGTCAGACCCCGCCCCTGACATGGAAGCGGCCAGAGGAGCCACCCACCCTCCCTGACTGACCCCCCTGAGGCCGACGCTGGAAATTTCCGGGTGGGTTTTCAGGGCCGCAACGGCCCCCAGAGCATCTTTTGCCAGGGTGTGGTAAGAGGCAGAAATCCAGTCGCCTGAAGATTCGCCTGTCCCCCGTTTGTCATAGGCCAGGGCAACAATGCCTTGCTCTGCGAACTGTCTGGCCACTTCCAGAGAGCCTTCTCTGGTTTCCGGTCCTGAGCCGTGCACACAAATGACTGCTGGATGTTTTCCTGGAAGTTCAGGCAGGAACAGGGTGCCTGAAAGTTGAACTTGATCGCCAGAAAAGTGCAGGTTTTGCTGTCTGATGTTCATGGGTTCAGTCTGGACCTATACTGTTCAAAAAGGAGCCGCGAAATTTGAGCAGCTTGCAGGTCAACACTCCAGAACTGGCCGCCTTTCTGATGGATCCCATCAAACGGGTGCGGCTGGTGCCTTTTCTGGGCAAGGAGAACACCATCAAGCAGGCCGCCAGTGAACTGGGCATTTCCATCAGCCTGATGCACCACCATGCCCAGAAAATGCTGGATCTGGGTCTGATTCAGGTGGTGAGCGAGGTGCCCAGAAAAGGCAAAGCCATTTTCTGGTACCGCTCGGTGGCAGATGCTTTCTACGTGCCCTTCTCTTTGACCCCATTTGAAACCCTGCAGGCTGCTTTTCTGAAATCAGAAGCCCCCTGGCAGGAGCGTCTGATCCGGGGCCTGCTGAAAGATGCCCTGCACCTCGAAGAACCCGGAAAGGCCTGGGGGGTGCTGATCCGCAGGGACCAGCATGGTGATTTTGATGTGACCACCAGCCTGGGACCGGACCAGGAAGCCACAAATTTGCCGGGTGCCCAGTGGTCCAGCTGGACCGAAATTCACCTGACCCCGGAAGAAGCCCTTGCCTTTCGGGAAGAACTGCAACAGGTGTGGCTGCGGTACAGGGGAAAACAGAATGGACAGCGGTATTTGCTGAGGCTGGGACTGGCGAAGGTTGTGGATTAACTCCCCGCCCCCGTATACCTGCTCAATCCAGCCTTCCAGACCCCATATCCCACCAGCACCAGCAAAAGGGCCATCAGAGGAGCCATCCAGGCCAGCCAGCCCACCGGGTGTCCCAGCAGGTGACTGGCCGGGTAGTAAGAGGCAATCCCAAAGGGCAGAATCCAGGTGAAAATCACATTGACGCTGTTGTGGTAGATCTTTAAAGGGTATTTGGCGAATTCGTGCGTCTCAAACACGCCCCACATCACGGGCAGCGAGTCGGTCATCCAGAAAGACAGGCTGGAAGTGATCAGGTTGATGCCAAAAAACACCAGACTTCCACTCAGGACCATCAGCAAGGTGTAAAGCACATTGACCAGATTCCAGGGGATGTCCAGTGCAGCGCTGCTGTAGATCAAGAGGCCCAGACCCACCACAAAATTCCCGATGCCGTCTTCACAGAAGCGGTCTGCAATCAGGTGAAAGAGGGGATTGACGGGCCGCACCAGATAGCGGTCGAAATCTCCGGTGCGGATGTAAGCCCAGCCCAGCCGCCACAAATTGTCTGCAAACATGTGGTTCAGGGATTTGGACAGCACCAGAAGGCCATAAATCAGCAAGAGTTGATTGAGGGTCCAGCCTTTCAAGGTCGGGATGGTTTCCATCACCACCCAGAGGGTCAGCAGTCCAGCCACCTGTCCAGCCAGCGTGCTGATGCCCCCGATGAAGAAATTGACCCGGTATTCCAGCTTGGTTTTGATGTTCTGCGCAAGCAAATCGAAGTACATGCGGGTGTAACTGGTCATGTCAGCCTCCCTGGATGGTCGCATGTTTGACCATCTTTGCAAAAATGAAGCGGGACAGCAGGCACAGACCCACAGCCCAGAGCACGAGTTCCAGCAGCATTCTGGGGCCATCCGAAACCGGAGTGAGCCCACTCAGGAACGAAGCAGGCACATACACTGCTTTGCTGAAAGGGGTGAAATTTGCCACGGTCCTGAGCCAGTCGGGCATCAGGGTGAGGGGAATCAGGGCACCGCTCAGGAAAGAGGCCACCCCTTCTTTCAGGACGTTCAGCCCCCAGGATTCGGTGGTCACAAACACGATGCAGGCAATCATCCACTCAAAGAAAAACACGATGATGCAGCCCAGCACCAGAGAAATCAGGAAATACAGGTAGGCCAGCGGGTCAGAGGGAAGCTGCAAATGAAAGAACACAAGGGCCATCACCCACAGTTGCCACCTCATCAGCAGGTCCGTGAACCAGCGGTTTAAAGCCTGGGCCAGATTCTGAAACTGGAAATCCACAGGCCTGAGCAGCTCAATGGCCAGTTCTCCCCGGTTCAAGAGTTGACCAAAACGCTGGATGATGCCTGAACCCGTCAGGCCAGAGAGCATGCGGGCCAGCATGATGTAATTGAGGGTTTGCTGGACAGACTGGCCTTTGATGCTGTCCTGGTTTTCATAGACGGCACTCCAGAAGTACACCATCACCAGCAGTCCCACCGTCTGCACAAAGAGACTGGCCCAGAACCACGCACTGTACGCCATTCTGGCTTTGGCCTGGGTCATGCCCACCTCCCAGTACACGCCAAGTTTGTTCAAAACGGCAGTCATCCCATGACCTTCTCGCGGTGCAAGGCCCCCTGGTAAATCTGAGAGATGATCGAGGTGAGGTCAGGCTCCTGCAGCTGAAAATCCTGCACTTCCAGTTGCTGCATCACCTGTGCGGCCACCAGACTGGCACTGGCTTCACTGCGGTTGAATTTCAGGACCAGTTTGTTGCCTTCTGCAGAGAGCAGTTCGGACCCTTTCGGAAGCAGCAAACGGGAGGTGTTCAGGGTTTCTGCTGTTTCAAAAGTGATGGTGCGGTGCGTCCCGAAGTGGTTCTTGATGGTGGAAAGCTGACCGTCGTAAATGATATGCCCGTTGTCGATGATGATGATGCGCTGGCACAGTTCTTCGATGTCCCCCAGGTCGTGGGTGGTCAGCAGCACAGTCACATCCCTTTCCTGGCTTTGCTTTTTGATGAAATCCCGAATTCTTTGCTTGGCCATGATGTCCAGTCCAATGGTGGGTTCATCCAGATACACAATTTTGGGCTCGTGAATCAGGGTGGCGGCCAGCTCTGCACGCATTTTCTGACCCAGAGACATGGTGCGGATGGGTTTGGAGAGCAGTTCATCCAGGTCCAGCAAATGGGAAAATTCTTCCAGCAGGGTTTTGTAGCGGCTTTCTGGAACGTCATACATGCGGGCAATCAGGCGCAGGGATTCAATGAGGGCCAGATCCCACCACAGCTGGGTGCGCTGCCCGAACACCACCCCGATGTCTTTTGCATTGGCCACCCGATTCTTGAAAGGGTCTCGGCCCAGGATGCGCACCTGCCCACCGGTGGGGGCCAGAATGCCCGTGAGGATCTTGATGGTGGTGCTTTTCCCGGCACCGTTCACCCCGATGTAGCCCACCACTTCTCCCTTGCCCACCTGAAAACTCAGGCCATTTACTGCGGTTTTGTATTGGTATTCAGGTTTGAATAAGCCTTTGACCGCTCCCAGAAGTCCAGGCTCTTTTCTGGGAATGGCAAAGGTTTTCTGCAGATTTCTCACATCAATCGGAAGGGGTTCCATGGGGTCAATTGTAAGGGAAGTGACCAAGTGCTAGGCCATAGAACATAGGTGTAAAGCGCCGATTTGCTTAAAGCGGATCTGCTCCAGCCTCCTGCACGCCGTGGGTTTCAAGACACCTCAGGGCATTTTGCAATTTGCTGATGTCCTCAAAAAGGTGGTCTTCTTTGATTTTCCCCCAGCAGATCCTGAGCACCTGCAGCCCTTCATTCTGGTAAAGGGTTCCATCAGGAAGCTGGGCCTGCACTGTAAAAAAGGTGTTGACCAGTGTGTTCCAGAGCCAGCCACTGACCAAAATGCGCTGAACTGTAAAATGAATCTCTGGAAAAATGCGCTGGAAACGTTCAAACCATGCTCGAATTGAGAGATGTCCCTGTCTGGCCCCTCCCAGAGCATGCTCCCCTGAGAAAGAAAATCGGGCATCGGGGGCAAACAGCTTCAGGATGCTGTTCAGGTCTGCTTTGTCCCCTTCGCTGAGGGTCTGAAATGCAGTGCGAACAATGGAACGGACAATGGAATGATACATGATTTATCATATATAAAAATCCTCTCCCTGGTAGGGAGAGGACCAGCCGTCAGGCTGCGGTGAGGGTCGAGCTTAAACCGTTTCCTCGTTGCGGATGGGATGGGCACTGATCACCTTGTCGCCGTCCCCAATGCGCATGACCTTCACGCCCTGGGAGTTGCGCCCGAACACGCTGATTTCTTCCACGCGGGTGCGAATCACGATGCCGTTTTCACTCAGCACCATCAGTTCCTCATCGCCAGAAACGCAGGTAAGGGTCACCAGGGCTCCGGTCTTGTCGGTGACTTTCAGGGTGATCACGCCCTGACCACCACGGTTCTGGATGGGGTAATCGCTGACCGGGGTGCGTTTGGCAAGGCCCAGTTCACTGACGGCCAGCAGCTCCTGCTCTTCGCTGGAAATCAGGGCCATGCTGACCACCTGGTCGTCTTCACGCAACCGAATGCCAATCACGCCCTGGGTGGCCCGTCCGGTGTCACGCACATCCCCTTCGGTGAAGCGGATGCTCTGGCCTTCTTTGGTGGCCAGCACAATCTGTCCGCCCTCGTTCATCACGCCCACTTCAACGAGGTTGTCTCCGTCCATCAGGTTGATGGCGATGAGACCTGCCGCATTGATGTTGCCGTACTCACGGATGGTGGTTTTCTTGATCATGCCCTTGGAGGTGGCGAAGACAAAGTAACCGTCCTGCTCGAAATCCTTGATGGACAGCACGCTCTGGACATTTTCCCCATCTTTGAGGGGCATGATGTTGCGGGTGTGGGCACCCTTGGCATCCCGTCCGGTTTCAGGGAGGTCATAAATTTTCTCTCTGAACACCCGACCCTGGTCGGTGAAGAACAGCAGGTAATCGTGGGTGGAGCCCACAAAAATCTGGGTGTTGACGTCTTCTTCGCGGAGTTTTCCTCCACTGAGGCCACGCCCGCCACGGGCCTGGGCGCGGTAGGCTTCCAGGGTGGTGCGTTTGATGTATCCGGCTTTGGTCATGGTGATGACCATGTCCTCAACGGCAATCAAATCTTCCTTGGAGATGTCATCGTCCAGCACAGTGATCTGGCTGCGACGCTCATCACCGTAACGGTCCCGGATGTCCTTGATTTCCTGCTTGATGACCTTCCAGAGCAGGGTTTCGTTGCCCAGAATGGCCTGCAGACGGGCAATTTCCTGCATCAGTTCGTCGTATTCGGCTTGCAGTCGGGCACGTTCCAGTCCCACCAGACGCTGCAGTCGCATGTCCAGAATGGCCTGGGCCTGGGGCTCAGACAGCCCGAAACGGGTCATCAGGCCGTCTTTGGCCTCTGCACCCGTCTGGCTGGCACGGATCAGTTTGATCACTTCATCGAGGTGATCAAGGGCAATCAGCAGGCCTTCCAGGATGTGGGCACGGGCCTGGGCTTTTTCCAGTTCGTACTGGGTGCGGCGGGTCACCACTTCCCGGCGGTGGTTCAGGAACAGTTGCATGGTGTCTTTGAGGGGAAGCACCTTGGGTTCCTTGTTCACAATTGCCAGGTTGATCACCGTGAAGGTGGTCTGAAGCTGGGTGTACTTGTAAAGCTGGTTGAGGACCAGTTCGGGAATGGTTCCGCGTTTCAGATCGATCACGATGCGCACGGGTTCACGGCGGTCAGATTCGTCGCGCAGGGCAGAGATGTCTGGAATCTTGCCCTGGCGGTACATGGCAGAGATGGTGGACACCAGGTTGGATTTGTTCACCTGATAGGGAATTTCGGTGATGATGATGGTGTTGCGCCCATTTTTCTCTTCAAAGCGCACTTTGCCCCGCACCCGCAGGGAAGCATGGCCTGAAGCGTAGGCTTCACGGATGCCACTCTTGCCAATCCGGCCTCCGGTGGGAAAATCTGGCCCGGGGATGATTTTCATCAAATCATCCAGGGTCATGTCTGGATTGTCGATCAGTTCCAGTAGGCCGTTGGAGATCTCAGTGAGGTTGTGGGGAGGAATGTTGGTGGCCATGCCCACTGCAATCCCGGTGGCCCCGTTGATCAGCAGGTTGGGCACTGCAGAAGGCAGCACGGTGGGTTCTTCGGTGGTTTCGTCGTAATTGGGACGGTAATCAATGGTGTTCTTTTCCAGGTCCTGCAGCACTTCCTCGGCAATCTTGGTCAGCCTTGCCTCGGTGTAACGCATGGCCGCTGGAGGATCGCCGTCCAGAGAACCAAAGTTGCCCTGTCCCTGGATCAGGGGATAGCGCAGGTTCCAGTTCTGGGCCTGTCGCACCATGGCATCGTAAATGGCACTGTCGCCGTGGGGGTGGTATTTTCCCATCACTTCGCCGACCACCCCTGCACTCTTGGAGGGTTTGTGGCTGCTGGTGAGGCCCATCTGGATCATGGCATACAGGATGCGGCGCTGTACGGGTTTCAGACCGTCGCGCACGTCGGGAAGCGCACGGTCCACAATCACGGACATGGCGTAGTTGATGAAGTTGCTCTTGACTTCTTTGGTGATATCAATGGGTTGGACTTGAGACACCCTGGGACCCTTTCTGGGAAATGAACGGAAGGGATGCGAGCATCACCTCAGCGTATTTTCCACAATACAAACAGGAGTCAGCAAAACCACGGACCTCGCAAAGGCTTCACGGTGTCCGTGGCCACTCCAAATGTCCTTAAATTATACCACAACTTCCGGGGATTTACGCAAAAAACATAAACGTAGGCAGAACGCTCTGCGCCCTGCTGTCTCTGCTCCAGTGACCTCTAATGAACCATATCAGACAGAATTCCCCCTCTGTTGACCCCTGAAATGTCTGCCGCCCTGTAACAGCCTCCCGGTCTGGATTGTTACGTCTAAAACAGAATAAGCCCTGAAGAGTTTGTTCTGGTTTTTCGTACAATAAACCATGCATGCTGAACGCTTTTACAGCTACTTGAGAAAAGCCCGCCGTGAGCTCTGGACTTCACTTCGCACCCTCTCAGATGAAGACCTCTCCAGAGCGGTCCTCCCCACCGAAGGAGCACGCTGCATCAAGGATCTGGTGTTTCACATTGCTGCCGTAGAAGATGGCTGGTTTCATCTGGATTTGCTTGGAAAGCCCATGGTGCAAGTTGCTTTCGGTCTGGAGCCCACCTCTGAAGACACCTACTGGCACCATGAAACCGAACCCCTGGAAAAGCTGCTGGCCTACTGGGAAGCCGTGGAAGCAGACACCCTGCAACTCTGGCCAGAGTTGATGGCGGTGGCAGGGTCAGACCAGAAGATCAAAGCTTTTGATGACAGAACAGAAACCCTCAGTGCAGACGAAGTCCTATGGCACGTCATGCAACACGAGGTGCGACACACCGCCCACATTGTGCAGATGATGCGCCTGCTGGGACACAAACCCCCTTCTCTGGATTACGTGTTCCTGATGGCGCATTGATGTTGGAGAGCAAGGCAAGGGAGAAGTTCTGGGCTGATTCTAGGACTGATTCTGCTGCAACCCTTTGCGTTTGATTTTCTTCTGGGCCTGCGCTGCAGGTGCTCCCCATGCCTGCAGTTGCTCCAGAGGTACCCCCAGTTGCCAGAGGGTGATGGTGTCCTCCACATCCAGGGTTTGCTGACCCAGCAGATCAGGCCTGCGTCTCAATGTGCGGGCCAGTGCCTGATCCCGTCTCCAGCGGGCCAGTTTTGCATGGTTGCCAGACCTCAGCACTTCTGGAACAGGCTGGTCCTGCCACACTTCCGGGCGGGTGTACTCTGGATAGTCCAGCAGGCCGCTGGAAAAAGAATCCTGCTCGTGGGATTCCTGATCTCCAATCACCCCGGGGACCAATCGGCCAATGGCTTCCATCAGACAGGCCGCAGCCGCCTCCCCACCCATCATCACAAAATCACCCAGCGAAATTTCACGGGTGACCAGGGTTTCTGTGCGGGCATCAAAACCCTCATAGCGGCCACACAGCACCACCAGATGCTCCCTCTGGGAAAGCTCCTCCGCCATTTTCTGGTTGAAGGTTTCACCGGCAGGGGTCAGCATGATCACCTCGCTGGCAGGGTCCAGGGTTTGCAGGCAGCGTTCCACCACATCCACCCGGATCACCATCCCGGCACCGCCCCCGTATGGGGTGTCGTCCACCTTGTTGTGCTTGTTCTGGGCGTGGTCCCGCAGGTTCACCACATCAAACTGCAAGAGGCCCTTTTCCTGGGCTTTCCCTAAAATGGCCTCTCTGGTGAACGGAATCACCAGTTCTGGAAAGAGGGTCACCACACTAAACTTCAAAGAGCCCCTCCGGTGCATCCAGAATGATGCACTCCCCGAGCTTGACCTCCACATAGGGGGCCTGCAGGGGAACCAGGTATTTTTTCAGGCCCTTGCGCACCTCTAAGGTGTCCTGATGACCGTGATCATGCACGGCAATCACTTTCCCCAGGTCCTGTCCCTCAAGAGAGCGCACAGGCAGACCGATCAGGTCATGGTAGTAGTACACACCTTCTTCCAGAGGGGGCAAATCCTCATCGAAGGCATACACCTGCTTGCCTTTCAGGCGCTCGGCCAGGGCACGGCTGGAAATGCCGATCAATTCGACCACCATCCCCACCTCGTACACCTCCAGTTTTTTGATTTTCAGGGTGCCAACACCCTCAATCTGCAGACGGGTCAGGTCCAGGTAACGCTCGGTGTCCCCCAGGGTGTAAAGCTTGATGGCCCCCTGGATGCCGAAAGCGTCCTGAACAGTAGCAATGCGGGTCAATTCCATGCGAATAGATTATACGCCAGGGAACAGGGGAGGGCAGGTCTGGTGTTCAACGGGATTCTGCAACAGATTCGGGGGCTTCATCAATGGGCATCTGGTAGAAATTGACGTGAAAACCATAATCTTCCAGATGGCGGTAACCCACAAACTCAAAGCCGTAATCCTCGTAGTACTTGCAGAGTTTTGGGTGTTTTGCAGAGGTGTCCAGCCGCAAAAGGGGTTTTTTTCTGCGGGCTGCTTCCTGACGGGCAAAATCAATCATGTCCCGGCCCAGACGCTGCCCTGCACGGGTGCGGCTCACCGCCAGTTTGTGCAGGTACAGGGCCTCTCCATCTGCCACACCATCCCACAAAAAATCTTTTTCTTGCAGCACCATTCCAGCCACAGGCTGGTTTTTCAGGAAGGCCAGATAAAATTCGTCCAGACGGTACAATTTGAGCAAAGCTTCTGGGGTGATCTGCTCGGGAGACCACAAAGGCGTGCCCTGGTTTTGCAGCCACAACACCACATCCAGCAGCAAGCCGGAATACAGGGGAAGTTCATGGGGTTCGATGGCACGGATGATCAAAGACATGTCTGATTGTAGACAGCAGGCCATGCCATGCCCTCAGGTTGCATAAACGAAAGCTGCATGAACCAAAAGGGCCTGCTGTGCAGGCCAGGGTGTTGTTTGGTGTTATTTTTTGTTGTTTTCCAGCAGTTCCAGAATGACCTTCAGGGGTTTCAGGGTGTCCATGTAGGCATAACGGCCCCCGATGTATTCCCCTTTCTGCAAGAGGGGCATGCCGTTTTGCTCCAGCAGTGCAATTTTCTCTTTCATGCCCTCAATCACAAAAGCAATGTGATGCACCCCTTCACCATTCTGGTCCAGGGATTCCCTCCAGGTGCTGGGGTTGTGGTCTGGTTCAATCAGCTCGAGTTGCAGGGAACCCATGTCAAAAAAAGCCAGCTTTGCACGGGCCTCAGAAGGATTTCCCCGGTGCTCGGTCTGGGCTTTCTCGATGGAATCGGTCCAGAACCAGGCAGGTTTCTCCAGACCAAAAAAGTCAGCGTAGGTCTGGGAAACGGTGTCGATGTCATGCACAAGAATGCCAATCTGGGTGATCACGTTGTTGCCGAGCAGGTTGCGGTCCATGATGTGCTCCTTGAAGACAGAAGGTTGGATTGAGGTGCTGCCCCAAGTCTATTTGACAGCCCCTTTCAAATTGTGAGATTGAATAGATCCTTTCTGACACACATTTTCACGGAAACACCATCCGGCGTTTTCTGTTGACCTGCAAGCCACAAAAAGCAGAGGAACAGACACCAGGCTCAGGGCAAGGAGGTGGTGTTGCTCTGGTGTGGTTTGAGGATGGTTTCCAGCTGGAAAAGGTGGCGTCTGGCGTGCATGGCCAGAAAGTACAGGTACTCATACACGTTCAACCGTCCCAGACCATTGACGGTCATGGTGGTGGTGTAAAGCAGTCCCTCTCCACCAGGGAGTTGATCTAGATGGGTCAGGCAGCGCTGCAACTGACTGTGCAGGGTTCGTCTCACTGTTGCAAGATCGGCCTGACCAGAAGGCTCCATGTGCTCTGGACGGATCCAGGCAAATGCCCCATGGGTGCCCACCTGTTCCAGACCAGCCAGATCAAATTTGATGTTCTGCAACTCCACCTGCAAGTTCAATTGGTTCACATTTTTTCGGGCTTTTTCTGCTGCCTTGTCAATCAGAATCAAAAGAAAATGGTTGGTGAGACCAATGTGCTCCAGCACCTGCGCAATGCTCCAGCCCTGCGCAGGCTGAAAGTGCAAAACCCCTTCAGCTTCATCAAACCACCCATCTACCTGATCAAAGGTGGTGTGAAGGGTTGTCCTGACGTGCTGCAACAATGGTGCAATGTCCAACGGTAAAGAGTCCATCTGGACAGTTTAAAAACAACACGACAAAACCCCATCCACATTCTGGCCTGGATGGGGTAAGGGAAATGGGTTACTTCTTGCTGCTCAGGTCCACCTGAACCCGGTTGCGGTTGGTGTTGAGTCCACGGGCAATGGTGCGGATGGCCTGAATGACCCGTCCGTTCTTGCCAATGATGCGGCCTTCCTCGCCGTCATGAACGTGAATGTAGTAGGTGGTTTCAGGGCCACGTTTGGTTTTGACGACCACACTCTCGGGGTGGTCCACCACGCTCTGCGCGAGGTATTTCACGACTTCTGCAAGGTCTCGCATGATACTGAATTCTACAGGAAATCCTGACCTTCTGCGCAAAAACAAGAAACAACACAAAGGGCCCGCAAACTGCGGGCCCTTTGTGTTGTTTTCTCTTACTGGTTGTAAACGCCAGAAACTTTCAGCAGGCGCTTGGCGGTCAGGGTGGGTTGAGCACCCTTCTTCAGCCACTCGCGGGCGCTTTCCACGTTCACAACCAGGAAGTTCTCGCTGGTTTTGCGGGGGTCATAGTGACCCAGGTTCTCAATGTAGCCACCATCGCGGGGACGACGGGCGTCGGCAACGACAATGCGGTAGTGGGGGTTGTGTTTGGAACCATAGCGAGACAGACGAATTTTAACCATGTTCTTTTCCTCTTCTGGAAGCGTGTGAGGGTTGGGCTTGTGTGGCGTTCACTCCAGCAGCCAACCTTAGTGAACGCAGCACGTACAAGTGTAGCAAAGACCCCTGTCCCTGACAATAGGAAAACCACAGGGGAAGCTGGGTTGCGACATGAAGAATTAAGGTGTGGGCGCTGCAGCCTGCTGGTCATGGCCCTCCATGATGGGGGACCACCCTGTCTGTCCATTCAGGCGTTTTTCGATTTTCAGATGGCGGTTCTCTTGCACATATATATAAGGTGTCTTCCTCAGGTTCAGAATCCGGGAGCAATGTAAGAGGTCTGACCGGAGCCGCTCCTGACCGCCACCCAGAAGTCAAAGGTGTTGGGGTCGCTGACTGGACTGCCCCCGGTGTACCCGATGAGCTGTCCTCTGGAAATGCGTTGCCCTTCTCGGACGGTGGGGCTTTGCAGGCCTGTGTAAATGGTGTAGATGCTGCCTGCATCGTTGTGGGCCAGCATGATCACGGTGCCCAGGTTGGGGTTGATGGTGATGCTGATCACCCGGCCTTCTGCGGCTGCCGTGACCGGAGCACTGGACTGGCTTCCTGCAATGCTGGTGGAAAGCTGGCCGTTTCGTCCGTAAGGGACCACCACCCGTCCACCTTTGAGGGGGAAAGCCAGGGTGCCCAGGCTGGTGGGCAGCGGGGCATTGTTTCTGGCACTGATGGCTGCTTGCTGTTTCAGCTGGTCTTCGCGGGCCTTGATGGCCGCCTGTTCTTTTTTGATGCGTTCCTGCTCTGCCCTGAAGTCGGCCAGTTTTTTCTGCTGCTCCAATCGGGCTTTTTGCTCTGCCAGTTTTTTCTGCTGTTCCAGTCGGGCTTTTTCCTCAGCCAACCTGCGCTGGCGTTCCAATCGGGCTTTTTCCTCGGCCAGCCTGCGCTGTTCGGCTTCGCGGCGTTTGCGTTCTTCTTCTTCTTTGCGTTTGCGCTCGGCTTCAATGCGTTCCCGCTCGGCCAGGATGTTGTTGAAGATGCTGCCAATGTCCTGCTGGGTTTGCACTGCAGCCTGACTGGTCTGGTACACCAGGGCCTGCTGTCCTGATTTGGTCTGCTTGAGGGCATTGATGGCCGTCTGCTGTTTGGCTTTCTCGGTTTTCACCAGTTCCAGCTTGGAAGCCAGTTGTTTCTGCAGGGCTTTCAACTCATTGGAAAGCTTGTCCAGTTCTGCTTTCTGAACCGCCAGTTGTTTCATGGTGCTTCTCAGGTCCTCAATCACTGAGAGGTCCTGTTTGCTGAGGATGTCCAGGTAATGCCGCCGGATCAGAACGTCGTAAAAGTTTTTTTCCTGGGCCAGCAGTTCCACATAAAGGTTGGACTTTTCCCGGTAAAGGGTCAGCATCAGGCTTTGCACCTGGGTTTTCAGGCGGTTGTTGCGGGCATCGGTGACTTCAATCTGACCGTCCAGGTTGGCAATCTGGGCTTTTTTGAAGTCCACATCCCGGGCGACTTTTTGCTGGTCGTTTTGCAGTTTTTGCAGCCGGGCATTGACTTCTTCCAGGGTGGTCAGGGCCGCCTGTTCCTGCAGGCTGAGGGCCTGCAACCCCAGTTTCAGGTCGTCCAGGCGCTGTTGTTGCTGGTCCCGGACCACCCTGGCCTGCCGCAGCTGTTCTTCCAGGTTTTGCAGTTGCTGGCTGGTCTGGGCAACGGCTCCAGCGGTCAGCAGCACGAGGAGCAGCAGGGCTTTTTTCATCACTCGATTTCCCTGAGGTAGTGGTTGGAGGCCAGCCAGCTTCCTGCTGCACCAATCAGGAGTCCGAACAGGAAAAGTCCAGCCAGGGATTGCAGCACCCGGATGGGCTCGGTGACCAGGGTCAGGAAGGGCACGCTTTTTTGCAGGCTGTCCACCAGGCTGACGTAAGTGGGCACCAGAATGATGCAGGCAATGGCCCCGGACAGCAGGCCCAGCAGGATGCCTTCCATCAGGTAAGGGGCACGCACGAAACGTCGTGTGGCTCCCAGCAGGCGCATCACATTGATTTCCTCACGGCGGGCATACATGGCCACCCGCACGGCATTGAGGATGTTGAAGAAGGAGCTCAGCACCAGCACCACCACCAGGGCCCAGCCTCCAGACCTGAGCGCCCGGATCAGGTTGATGCTCTGGTCGATGGTGCCCTGCCCGTACTCCACCGAATCCACACCTTCAAAGTTTTTGATGGCCTCCGCAACATTTTTGGTGTCCTGTGGGTCTTTGAGTTTCAGGCGCAGGGTGTCTGGAAGGGGATTGTCCACCAGGCCTTCTGCCTGCTCAAAAGAGGGGTACAGCTCGGTCATTTCCTGCATGGCCTGTTCTCTGGTGACCAGTTTGGCTTCCTTGATCAGCGAGCCGTACTGGGTTTGTATGGCGAGGGCCACAGATTCCAGGGTGGAGCCCTGCTTCAGAAAAACCCCAATCTCCACTTCGGATTCCAGCTTGAGCAGGTTGCGTTCCAGGTTCTGGGTGAGCAGAATCACCGCTCCCAGCACAGCCAGGGTGATGGTCATGGTGCTGAGGGTGGCAAAGGTGGCGGTGAGGGTGCCGCGCACAGCCACCCACATCTGCCGGAGGTGGTACATCATAGGGCGTAACCCCCGTAAGGGTCATCGCGCACAATTTTGCCTTTGCGCAGGGTGATGGTGCGGTGACGGAAGTTTTCCACCAGTTCTTTGGCGTGGGTGGCGACCACCACGGTGGCTCCCCGCACGCAGATCTGTTGCAGGAGTTTCATGATCTCCACGCTGATTTCCGGGTCGAGGTTTCCGGTGGGCTCATCGGCCAGAATCATGGGTGGGCTGGTGACAATGGCGCGGGCAATGGCGGCCCGTTGTTGTTCTCCCAGCGAGAGCTGCATGGGCAGGGCACTGCGTTTGTGTTCCATGCTGACCATCTTCAGGGCGTTGGTGATGCGCTGGTGCCAGTCTTTCTGGGGCACATTGGTGACCCTGAGGGCCAGCGCGATGTTGTCTTCCACCGTGAAATGCGGCAGCAGCATGTTGTCCTGAAAGATCATTCCGATGCGCCTTCGGTGAATGGATGCTTTGCCCCCACGGTATTTGGAGAGGGGTTCGTCGTTGATCATCACCTGTCCACGGGTGGGGCTGATGCGTTTGAGGATCAGGTTCATCACGCTGCTTTTGCCTGCCCCGCTGCGTCCGATCAGGTAGACGAATTCACCTTTGCGGATGTGCAGGTTGATGTCATCGAGGGCCAGGGTGCGGGTGACCGGGTATTCCAGACTGACGTGGTTGAGTTGAATCATGCTGACCTTTTGAGGGCCCTGTCCCAGAAGGAAAAAACCTTCAGGGATGGGCGCAGGGAATTTGAGAGAGCGCAGGCTCTGATGTCCAGAGTAAACATTCATAGTAAGCATACTGGAAACCCGGTGTTGCAGGAATGAGAACCCCTGCAGGTGTCTACCTTGCAGGAGCACCCAGCATGCATGGAGGTGCTGGCTGTCTGGTCGGCAATGGTGTGCTCTGGATGACCCTTTCAGGCAGATGGTTTTCCTCTAAATTCCCTGTGCAATAGGGAAATCCCCACACTTCTTTTTCACCTGTGTGCGGTAAACTCGGTCCATGAAACCCAACGGCAAACTTGCCCTGGTTGTGCTGGGACTGACCTCAACGCTGGCCATCGGTTATGCGCAGCTCAGGTCCTACCAGACCATGCCCTCCGCCAATGCCACCCCGCAGGAACAGACCTTTCAGGAAATCTACAATGCCATCAAGAACGAGTACCTGACTCCAGTCGAAGAGAAAAAACTGTGGGAAGGGGCGCTCACTGGCATGATCGCTGCTCTGGACGATCAATTCACTTACTACACCCCTCCAGAAGACAACGAGATGGATCAGCAGGCGCTGGAAGGCAAGTTCTTTGGCATTGGGGCCACCCTGACCCCCACCAATTCGGATGGCACCGGAGCCAGCATCACTGAACTCTTGCCGGGCATGCCTGCCCAGCAGGTGGGTTTGCAGATCGGAGACAGCATCGTCAAGGTGGATGGGGCGGATGTCACCAAACTGACCCTCACCAAGGTGGTGCAAAAAATCCGGGGTGCAGAAAACACCAAAGTGAAGCTGGAAATTGACCGTGGGGGTGTGCCACTCACCTTCGAGATCACCCGTAAAGAAGTGATCGATTATGCGGTTTACTCTGAAATTCTGCCTGGCAACGTGGGTTATGTGCAGGTGCGCACGTTCTACAACAAGCAGATTTTTGCCCAGATGGACAAAGCCATCAAAGAGATGAGCGACAAGAAGGTTTCCAAACTGGTGTTGGACCTGAGGGACAATGGGGGAGGCCTGCTGTGTGGGGGCATTTATGTGGCAGATGCCTTCCTGAGCAAAGGCAACATCGTGTCTCTGAAAGACCGCACAGGCAGAGAAACTGCTCCTGGTGAGGCATTTGACAGCAACTGCTTCGGTTCGGCCAGGGCTTCCAAAACCGATTACACCGGAAAAATGGTGGTGCTGGTCAACCGCAACAGTGCATCTGCCTCGGAAATCGTGGCTGGAGCTTTGCAGGACAATGACCGGGCCAAGATCATCGGCGAGAAGACTTTTGGCAAAGGTGTGGCCCAGAGCGTCATCAACGATTTGCCAGATGGCGGGAAGCTGGCCCTGGTGTCCAATGAATGGCTGACCCCCAAAGGCACCAGCATTCACAAGAAAGGCATCACGCCAGATGTGCTCCTCGAAGACTCCCGTTTCCCCAAAGTGGTGACCCTGGCAGGCACTGGAGCCACCGCAGGCGAGAAAATCAAAGTCACCATTGGTGGCAAAGAGCTGGAGTTGACCGCCGATAAAGAGGGCAAATTCACCTACACCCAGGTTGCAGAGCGCAAACCCACCAAAGAAGGCACCCGTCTGGATCTTGAGGGAGATGCCATTCTGAAAAAAGGTCTGGAAGTGCTCAACCAGAACTGAGCTGGCACAACATCACGTTTTGGTTTGAGAGGAGGGGAGATCCCTCCTCTTTTTTTGTGGGGGTTCAAGAATTCCAGACAGGAACTAGATATGTTACTCAGTGAGTAGTACACTGTTGACATATGAATGCTGCCATCCACCTGCAAGCTCTGGGTCTGACCGAATACGAATCCAAAGCCTACACTGCCCTTCTTGCACTCGGACGGGCAGCCCCTGCCCGCATTGCCAGACAGGCCCAGATCCCCCGCCCCAAAATTTATGAGACCCTGGAACGCCTGGAAGCCCGAGGCCTGGCCACCCGTGTGCAGCAAAACCCCCTGGAGTACAGCCCCCTCAGCGCCAGAGAATTCATGGACCGCTCCAGACGCTCTTTCAACGAACGCATTGAAAACCTGGAGCGCTCTCTGGCCCGCCTTGCCCCCGATCCTGCCCCGGAAGCCGTTTACCCCCTGATTGGTGAAGTTGCCATCAAGTCATTGGCAGAAAACCTGGTGGAAAACGCCAAGAAAAGCGTGCATCTGGCTGGAAATGAACCCCTGCTGGACGCTCTGGAAAACCAGACCTCCAGAGGGGTGCAGGTGGTCCGTGCCGAAGTCAGCGAACTTCCCAGCATTGCCAAAAACGGCCAGCGGGCCTTTCTGGTGGCACGGGATGGCGAAGCGGCCATTGTGGCCCACTTTGGCGGAGACCGCGAACCCCACGGCGTGCACACCCACAACCCGGTGATCGTGAAACTGGTGGAAGGGTACATTGCTCTGGCGGTGCAGAACAAGAAGTGACCTCCTGCCTTTCGCCTTTGCTCAAGGCTGTCCCCCTTGCAGGGGGACAGTGCAGGCAGAGCAAGCACAGGGGGTTAAGCTGTAAACTGTTCCTGCTATGCACCGAGACGAACTTGTCAGATGGATGAACGATTACCTGCGCATCTCCGATTACAGAGATGTCAGCAACAATGGCCTTCAGGTGGAAGGCAAAGAAGAAGTGAACCGGGTGGCTGTGGCTGTAGACACCTCCCTCAGAACCATTGAAGAAGCCGTGGATGCTGGAGCAGACATCCTGATCACCCACCACGGCCTGTTCTGGGGCAAACCCCAGATGATCACTGGCCCTTTCAAGAAACGCATCCAGAAAGCCCTGGAGGGCGAACTGAGCATTTACGCCATGCACATCCCGCTGGACGCACATCCAGAGGTGGGCAACAATGTGATGCTGGCAAAAGCCCTGAACCTGCGCGATCTGCAACCCTTTGGAGAGTGGGCCGGGAAAAGCATCGGTTTCTGGGGAGAATTGCCTTTTGAACTGGAACTTCAGGACTTCTCAGACCGCATCCAGAAAACCACCGGAGAAATCTGTCTGGTGCACGGAGGCGGCAGCGGCATCGTCAAGCGGGTGGGTGTGATTTCGGGCTCAGCATCAGACAGCATTGGTCTGGCTGCAGCACAGGGACTGGACACCTTCGTGACCGGAGAACCCAAACACCAGAACTTCCATGATGCCTTCGAGTACGGTGTGAACGTGATTTACGCCGGGCACTACGAAACCGAAACCTTCGGGGTGCGTGCGCTGGCTGCCAAACTGGAAGACACCTTCAACCTGCCCTGGCAGTTCATTCACCTGCCCACAGGCCTCTGAATGTTCATCACCTTTGAAGGCCCCGAAGGGGGCGGCAAAAGTACCCAGATCAAGATGCTGTCTCAGGCTCTGGAAGGCCAGTACAGCCTGACCCTGACCCGTGAACCCGGAGGCACCACCACCGGGAACAAGATCCGTCAGATTGTGCTGGAAGATGTCAGTCTGGACATCGAACCCCTCACCGAATTTTTGCTGTACAGTGCCAGCCGTTCACAGCTGGTCCGTGAAGTGATCCGTCCTGCCCTGCAACAGGGAGACATCGTGCTGTGTGACCGCTACTTTGATTCCAGCCTGGCCTACCAGGGGTTTGGCCGGGGGCTGGATTTGCGTTTCCTGCAAGATGTCACCTGGGAAGCCACCGGAGGTTTAAGACCCCACCTGACTTTCCTGCTGGATTTGCAGCCCGAAATCGGACTGGAACGGGCTGCTGCCAGAGGTCAATTTGACCGTCTGGAACAGGCCGATCTGCAATTTCATGAGCGGGTCCGCGAAGGTTTTCTGAACCTCGCCACCGCTGAACCTGAGCGTTTTTACGTGCTGGATGCCACCCGCACCCCCGAAGAACTGCATGCAGAAATTCTGCATGTGGTCCAGAGCACCCTGGTGTTCAGACCCTGAAGCAAACACAGGCTGTCAGATTCAGACAAGTCCAAAAAGGGTTTAATAAGGAAAACAGCAGACAGGTTTGTTCCTGCCTGCTGCGCTCCTGTTGAGGTCTCCATGAACCAGAAGAACATCACCAAGGAAGTCCGCAAGGCCTACCAGAAATACGATGATCAGGCCAAACGCTGGATTGAGGATTACACCGCCCAGGAAGGCAGGATCTACTGTCAGGCGGGGTGCTTCAAATGCTGCGACATGCCCATTCGCATCAGCTGGGCAGAGGCCCTCACCATCTCTGAAAGCCTGACCGAAGAACAATTCGCCAGAATCCAGCGCCATGCCAACAAGGTCTGGGTGAATGCCCACAAGAGCAAAACCTCTGATGAGTACGCAGAGAACCACCGCAAATTTGTGGGGTTCTGCCCCCTGCTGGACAGAGCCAGTGGAGGCTGCACCCTGTACGGAGACCGCCCGATCCGCTGCCGGGACACCTACTCTGGAATGCCTGCCCACTTCTGTGGTGCGGGTGCCCTGGAGAAAATGACCCCTCCAGAACGCAAACAGTACCAGCGCATTGTCCGGTCAGATGAGGTTTTTGATGGATACTCCCATTACATTGCACCTCTGGAAGACCTTTCCATGCCCGCCTGGAACAGATTCAGCCTGATCATGAAACGCGAAATGGGCGTGCAAATCTGGGGCGATTTCTGGTACCTGGTCACCATGACCCGCAATGCAGACTTTGCAGAAGCCCTCACCCTGAAGAACAAACGCAAAGTGGTGCAGAAGCTGCAGGAACTCGGGCTGTACCATGAGGAGATTGTGCAGGTAGAGTGAGAACTTCAGTCCTCTTCCAGGAGGATCTCAACAAATTTGCGCTGCTGCACATCGTAGTAAAACACCTGATACTGCTCTCCCACTCGTAATTTGACCTTCCGGGCCAGTTGCAGACCCAGAGTCACAAAAGCAACTTCCTGCTCATGAGACTCAAAATCAGAACTTGCAGGGTCATCCTGATTGAGGATGTTGTCAAACTGGTCTGCCCACCCGATCAGGGCTTCGGACAATTGGGCAGGGAATTGGAGTTCCTCGGGGTGGGGGTTCCACAAATCCTGCCCATCAGAAATCCACAGGGGCCAGCAGTGGTAATCGGTCATGACTTTCAAAGTGGGTTTGTGTTGAGGTGCCATCAGAGATCTTCCGTATTTTAGAATGGATTTGCTGCTTTTGCTCATTTGCCCCTGACATGGAACGGGTATACTGGAACCAGGGCAAGTACCCTTTCCCCACCCAGGGGTGTACTCGACTCTAGCGACCTCTCATGGATTCTGGGAGGCCAACAGAGGCAAGGTGAAACGGGCAAAGAATGGCTGTCAGACCTGAAATCCAGGGACCGTAAATCCAGAGACAGTCGCAAAACAAAAAAAGACACCACAATACAGGTCAGCAAGACGTGTTAAACCTGCTTTTCGGCAGCTTTTGACGAACATGTTCTCTTGCGCTTTTGTGCTTTCATTGTTCCATCTGGCTTTGTTGCCTGATGGTGCTGCTTGATTTCTAAATTTTGATTCTGGCAACAAAAGCGCACAACAACAGGGACTTTGTCCCAGGTGAAACCATGCCATTTTTGATGCTTTCCATTCTTGCAGATGTGATTGCCACTGCAGCCCTGAAGTCCTCCGAAGGCTTCACCCGCCTGATTCCCACCCTGATCGTGATGGTGGGATACGGTCTGGGATTTTATTTTCTGTCTCTGAGCTTAAAAGTCATGCCAGTGGGAACAGCTTACGCTGTGGCGTCTGGTCTGGGCACTGCCCTGATCGTGCTTCTGGGAGCCCTCTTCCTCAAAGAACCCCTCACTGCTTCCAAACTGTTCAGCATCCTGCTGATTGTGGGAGGGGTGGTGGGGCTCAATCTGGTGGACAAACACAGTTAAAGGATTCCTCAAGGCCCCTGGAACGCCCTGATCACATGGAGCGTATCAAAGAGGGTGATAGCTTGAATACATTGCCAGAACCGCTTGCTGTGCCTCTTTCAGCAGAGGACAGCAAGCCTGGAAAACCGTTCAGGCTGGAGGCCTTCATGCATCAACACATTGTGAAAATTTCTGCCGCCCTCGCTCTGCTGGGTGCACTGGGAACAGGATACGCCCAGAGCACCCCCTCCAAACCGACCCACAAATGTGGAAATTACAGCGTCATTATTCAGCCTGTTTCCGGAGAGGAGTTTCATGAAGAGAAACTGACCCTCAAAGGTCCGAAGGGCACAGTGTTTTCCAGGACCGACTGGTCCATGGAGGTGGCCTGGTGCAAAGACGTGACCGGAGATGGCGTGCCAGAAGTGGACCTCAGGTCCTTTTCGGGTGGAGCGCACTGCTGTTTTACCCATGACCTGTATTCCCTCACCACCCCTCCCAGAAAGCTGGCCCACATTGAGACTGCCCACTCAGACGCACTGGACCCCAGGCAACTGGATGGCAAGGGTCCCCTGGAACTGGTGACTGCAGACTGGCGTTTTGCTTATGGCTTTGGGATGAGTTTTGCAGAGAGTGTGGCCCTTCCAGAGGTTTACTCTTATGTGAATGGGCATTATGCCGTCAACACCAGGGCCTTTCCTGGACTGATTGGGGGCTGGTTCACAGACATTGACAAACTGGAAGACACCTATTCGGTGCTGGCCAGAGTGTCAGAATTGATTTTGCTGGGCAAGGAAAGCCAGATTGCAGGGGTGCTGCAGAAAGCCCCGGATGAGCTGAGGCGCTGGATTGAAGGCTACCTGCCAGACATCAAAGATTCCCTGAGCACCCTGGGGTACAACGAATATGGTGTGCTGGCCGGACTGGCTCCAGAAGACATCACCTACACCTCTGTGGTGGGTGGTTTCACCACTGCAGGAAGCAAGCAGGTGCTGACCCTGGTCAAAGGCAACGCCAAAAATGCACATGTGAAATCGGGTCAATTGGGTGTCTTGCTCATTGACAAGACGGCTTCAGGATTCAAAGTGACTGCCACAGGCTTGACTTTTCCCAGCAAAGGCAAAGACCAGGACTACACCTTCAATCTGCAGCATGCGGTGCGGCGCAGCAATGGGCTCTCAGATGTGGTGGTGGGCAACGGCAGCAGTGGCTCCCTGAAATTGCAGGCTTACCGCATGAGCAAGAACACCCTGATCCTGGTGAAAGATGATGCTCTGGATACCGCTCTGAAATTTCTGCAGGACCTTTACAACCTGGCAGAGGTCAATGGGAAGGTTTTTGACAAAGACGCCAAACGCACCCCCGAGCAGTGGGCTGCCCTGATGGACCGGGCCAGAGTTGCACGGGAGCAGGGCAAAAACTGGACCCCACTTCTGGGCATCGAACCCGAGCAACTGGGAGATTTCAACTGGTACAGCATGCAGTTTCTGCAGGACACCCCTCAGCAAGCCCAGCTTTACCTGACCGTGGATTACGGCAAGCTTCCTGAGGACGGAGGAGACTACGGCATCTTTGGCCCCAGGTATGGCCTGACCCTCACCCTGCAGAAAGACCAGACCTGGAAACCTGTGTCTGTGGACCTCACCCGCCTGCCAGCCACCCCTTATGATGGGGACCAATGATTGACCTCACCCGCAAATTGACCCACGGGTTTCCCACCTGGCCGGGAGACACGCCCTTCACATTTCAGGCCACCATGCAAATTCAGAACGGGGACACCGTCAATGTGGGGATGTTCTCCACCACCACCCACCTGGGCACCCACCTGGACGCTCCGTACCATTACAGCGATCAGGGGGCCAGACTTGGAGAAATCCCACTGGACCTGCTGATTGGACCCTGTCTGGTGCTGGATGCCAGAGGCCATCAACAGTTGCCTGCAAGTTTGCTGGATGGGCTGGAAAATCTGCCTGAGCGAGTGGCTTTCTTCACAGGTCAGCCTGCCGAATGGACCACTTTCCCCACAGAATTCAGCTTCTTCAGTCCAGAACTGATTGACCTGCTGGGAGCGCGTGGCGTCAAAATGCTGGTCACCGATGCCCCCAGTGTGGACCACCTGACCTCCAAAGATTTGCCTGCCCATCAGGCCTGCCTGAGAAACAACATCCTGATTCTGGAAGGGGTGAACCTGACCGAGACCGAATTCAAAACCTATGAACTGATCTGCCTGCCCCTGAATCTGGCAGATGCAGATGGTGCCCCCGCCAGAGCCATTTTCAGAGCACTGTAGAAATCAAAAGAAACCAAAGAACCAAAGGAGAGCGCGTGCCTAGATTTGAAAACAAAAACAAACGCATGCTGCAGGTGCAAATTTCCAACGAAAAAATCTTTGCACTGGCAGGATCCATGGTGGCCTATGAAGGCAACATCAAATTTGAAAAATCCACCCTGGGTGGAGGGGGCATCTTCAAGGCCCTGAAACGTGCGGCCACCGGAGAGGGCATTCCCCTGATGGTCTGCCAGGGCAGTGGAACCATCTATTTTGCCAAAGATGCCCGTGAAGTCAACGTGATGCCCCTGATGGGCGAGAAACTGTTTGTGGAAAGCAGCAGTCTGCTGGCTTATGATCAATCCATCAAAACCGATGTGGTGTTCCGGGGCCTCCGGGGCATGACCTCCGGACAGGGTTTTTTCACCACCACGGTGGAAGGGCACGGTTCCGTCACTCTGCTTTCAGAAGGCCCGATCATTGCTCTGGAAGTCTCTCCCCAGACCCCCCTCTGCGTGGACCCGGATGCTTTTATTGCTTACAAGGGCAACCTGCAGCAGGATTTTGTGTTCGATGTGAACTGGAAGACCTTTGTGGGCCAGGACTCCGGTGAAAGCTTTCAACTGAGATTTTCAGGACAGGGCGTGGTGTACATTCAGCCCGCAGAGAGGTGAACATGGCCAGATACGCCAAAATCAATGAAACCCTGATTCAGGTGGACCTGAACGGCAATGAAGACCTGTATGCCAAGAAAGGCTCAATGCTGGCCTACACCGGAGACATCCAGTTTCAGGGTGCTTTCCTGAGTGGGGGCAGCCTGCGTGAAGCCACCGTGCGTCAGGTGACCGGAGAGGGCCTGCACCTGATGAAAGCCAGAGGCAGAGGAACCGTACTGTACGGTCACCGGGGCATGATGGTCAACATCATCTCTCTGGGAGGAGAGCGCCTGTATGTGGAAAGCGACAGCGTGCTGGCCTTTGACCAGTCCATCCGTCCGGGCACTGAATTTCTGGGCAACCAGGGTGGAGTGGGCGGTCTGGTGCGTGGTGCCATGGCAGGGCAGGGTCTGTTCACCACCACCCTGGACGGCAACGGAGAAGTGGTGATCCTTTCTTCGGGAGATTTGATTGAACTGCAGGTGGACCAGAGCCGCCCCATTTTCGTGGACCCTCAGGCTTATGTGGGACACAAAGGTCACCTGACCACCCAGATCCACACCGATGTCAACTGGAAAACCTTTGTGGGACAGGGTTCAGGAGAAAGCTTTCAATTCAAATTCACGGGCCAGGGCACCGTTTACGTGCAGGCAGACGAAAGGTAAACCATGGACCTCTTGAATCCCAACACCCTGCCGGTCAATGACAACATCAACCCTTACGCTTTTAGCGTCGATGTGGTCAAAGATTACATCGTGCGCAAAGGCAAAATGATTGCTTATTACGGCAATTTGCGCTTTGAAGCCCTGGGTTCCAGCATCATCGACATGATCGTTTCCAATTCCTTCAATGCCCCGGCTTATGGTGGGGATTACATTGTGGCGTCAGGCAGGGGAAAACTGATTGTGGGAGACAACGGCAACCACATCAACAGTTACGACCTGGAAAACGCCAACATGACCATCAAGGCGGTCAACCTGCTGGCCTATGAACCCACCCTGACCTGCGAGGAGTGCGTGACCCCCGGTTACGTGACCTTGCTGGGCAGTGGAAAGATGCTGGCTTCCAGCAGTGGCATGGTGCATTTCATGGAACCACCTGTGCGTGTGGACCCGGAAGCTTTGCTTGGCTGGGCAGATTGCCCCACCCCTTCATTCCACCACGATTATGGTTATGTGCGCAGTGCCCTGAGCCTGGGGGCCAGCATGCTGGGCCTGACCTCCAGTGGCGAGGAGAAACAGATCAACTTCACAGGTCAGGGCACCGTGATCATCCAGTCTTCTGAGGGGGCGCTCAGGGGCACCTCCCTGCTGCAAAGCATGATCAGCGACATGAACCAGTTGCAACAAAGCGAGATGCAGACCCTGAAAGGCTTGCTGGAACAGCGACTCAACAACCGATAAACAATTGCAGGTTTCTGGTTTCTGATCAGGAGGGAGCTGAAAAGTTTCCTCCTGGTTGTTCAATTGGCAAAAAAGTGTCCACCATGTTTTGCCAGCACATCCCGGGCATGTTCTTCCTGCACGCTGTCCTCGGTGAGCACCGAGACCAGCATTTTGCCGTTTTGCAGGGCCTCCTGATAAAAACGAATTTCCTGTTCTGAATCTTCAGAGGTGCTTCCCAGGTTCAGATGCTCGGTGGCCAGCTGGTGGTTGTGGGGACGGTAAGTGGGCACCACCAGAGGCGTTCCCAGCGTTCCCAGTCCAGAGGGAGCCATGGTGTTGTTGGGAGGCAGGTAGTACAGGTCCCGATTTGCACTCTGAACGGCCACATCCTCCAGGATGGTCTGGTCCAGGGTTCCGTCTTCGGTGGGGCCAGCAGCCACGTCCTGTGACGCTTCGGTTTGTGCTGCAAAATCACTCTGGTGGCTGAGCAGAATGTGCTGGTCGCTGATTCCCAGTGCCCTGAGTTCCTGCAAGGCTGCCTGGGTCTGGGCTGCATCATCAAAGAGGGCAGTGATTCTGGACATGGAATGACCTCCTAAGGTTGTTTTCAGAACCATTGTGGGCCTGCAATTGGACATGGACCGTTGGGTTTCCTACCGTCAGGCACAGAGCAAACAAAGAGCAAGCAGAAAATTCTGCTGTGCAGGCTTCATGCATCTGGGCCTTCTGTTTTGAAAATCTCCATCAAAATTCTGTCCATTCAGTATCAGATCATTTAAATTCTGCTACAAACATTTGAAATCCTGCTATACTGTGGGTCTATGTCCCTGACGGGAAGACTGGTGTTAAAAGGAACAGGTGACGGGGCCTTGCCCCCCATGCTGGAACAATACGTGCAACTGCGCGATCAATATGCAGACCACCTGCTGCTGTTTCAGGTGGGAGACTTCTACGAGGCGTTCGGAGAGGACGCAGAGCGGCTGTCCCGTTTGCTGGGGATCACGCTCACCCACAAGACCAGCAAAGATTTCACCACCCCCATGGCTGGAATTCCCATCCGGGCACTGGATCCCCATGTGGAAAAGCTGCTGCATCTGGGCACCAAAGTGGCCATTGCAGACCAGCTTGAAGAGCCCGGTGGCGGACTGGTGCACCGCAATGTCACCCAGCTCCTGACCCCCGGAACCCTCACAGAAGAACGGTTGCTCAGCCCCGATGAAAATTACCTGGGGGCTGTGGCCACCGGAGATGGGTACGCGCTGGCCTTGCTGGATGTCTCCACCGGAGAATTCAAATGTGCCCTCCTCACCTCCAGAAGTGCCCTTTACGATGAGCTGTCCAAACACCGTCCCAGAGAGCTGCTGCTGTCTCCAGAACTGAAAGACAATCCTGTGCTGTACGCCGAATTTCAGGCCCGATTTCCCATCATGTTCAGTGAAACCCGCTTTGAGGCAGAAGAATGCGATCAGGCGTTGCTGGGCCAGTTTGGGCGCATTCCAGATTACCTGGAGAACATGGCTTTGCGGCGTGCTTGCGGTGCTGCCCTGATGTATGCCAGTTTTGCCCAGCAAGGGCAGCTGACCATGGTGACCCGCCTGACCCGCTTTGATCCGGGTGCCCACATGCACCTGCCCGAAAGCACCCTGAATGCCCTTGAAGTCTTCAAACCCAACAGTGCAGGAAGCCTGACCCTGCTGGATGTGCTTTCAGAAACCCGCACCTCTGGCGGAAAACGCAGGCTCAGGGCGTGGCTCAGGCAACCCCTGCTGGATGAAGGCCTGATTGCTGCCCGCCTGCAGGCTGTGGAAGACCTGATGAAACAATCTGTTGCCCGCAACAAGATTCGCAGCCAGCTTTACCGTGCCCATGATCTGGAACGGCTTTCTGCACGGGTCAGCACAGGCAGAGCCACTCCCCGTGAAGTGGCTGCCCTGGCCCGCACCCTGGAACTGCTCCCTGAATTGCAAGAAGCTTTGCAGGGGTTTTCTGGACTTTTGCAGGATTTGAAAAGCAGGCTGGGGGATTTGCCCGAAGCGGTGGCCCTGATCCGTGCTGCGCTGGTGGAGGATCCACCCATCAAGCTTTCAGAAGGCGGCCTGATCCGGGACGGTTTCAATGCAGATCTGGATGCCCTGCGTCAGGAAGCGCTGGACGGCCGCACCTGGATGGCCAATCTGGAACAGATCGAACGGTCCAGAACCGGCATTGGCAACCTCAAGGTGAGTTACAACCAGGTGTTCGGGTATTACCTGGAAGTCACCAGCGCCCATTTCAGCAAAATCCCGGACGATTACCACCAGATTGCCACCCTCAAAGACCGGGCCAGATTTGTGCGCCCGGACATCCGGAACCGTGAACGCCAGATTTCCCGTGCAGAAACTGCAGCCATGGCCCTGGAAAACGAAGTGTTCCAGCATCTGAGAGATGAACTGAAAACCCATGCAGAGCACCTGTCTCTGCTGGCTTCCGCGTTCTCAGATCTGGATGTGCTCTGCACCCTGGCAGAAGTTGCAGCAGAACACCACTGGATCAAACCCAGCCTGTCTTCTGAATTGCGTTTGCATCAGGCCAGACACCCGGTGGTGGAGAAAAACCTGGGAGAAAACTTCATTCCCAACGATGCCCTGATGCATCCCTCCCGCCATCTGCTGGTGATCACGGGTCCCAACATGGCCGGGAAAAGCACCTACCTCAGGATGGTGGCCCTGTGTGCCCTGCTGCATCAGGTGGGATCGTTTGTGCCTGCAGAAACTGCACAGCTTCCCCTCTTTGATGCCATCCACACCCGCATTGGGGCCAGCGATGACCTGGCAGGAGGCCGCAGCACCTTCATGGTGGAGATGACCGAACTGGCCAGCATCCTGCACACCGCCACCCCCAGAAGCCTGATCATTCTGGATGAGGTGGGACGCGGAACCTCCACCCTGGATGGACTGGCCATTGCGTGGTCCAGCCTGGAGCACCTGCAGGTGCTGGGGGCTTATACCCTGTACGCCACCCACTACTTTGAACTCACCCACCTGGAGAGCAAACTGCCCGGTGTGGTCAACCTTCACGTGGCTGCCCAGGAAGAAGCCGGAGGTCTGGTGTTCTACCATCAGGTGATGGAAGGGGCGGCCAGTGAATCCTACGGGGTCAGTGTGGCAAAACTTGCTGGACTTCCTTCAGGCGTCACCGACAGGGCCGACCGTTTGCTCAGGTCTTTCCGGGCCAGAGAGCAGGAGCAGTACCATGAAGCCATGCGCCGTCTCAGCACCCTGGAAGTCAGTCGGCTCACCCCTCTGGAGGCTTTAAAAGCCCTCCATGACTTGCAGATGTTGCTGCACGCAGGAGAGCCGTCATGATTCACATTCTTCCTGTGGACATCCAGCGCCTGATTGCCGCTGGAGAAGTGATCACCCGGCCCCTGGATGTGGTGCGGGAACTCATCGACAATGCCCTGGATGCCCAGGCCACCCGCATCGACATTGAGCTTGCTGGTGGAGGCCTGACCTCCATCAGCGTGCGGGACAATGGGGTGGGCATCTCGGCAGAAGATCTGGCGAAAGCGCCTTTGAGACATGCCACCAGCAAGATCCAGGACATGCAGGACGTGCATGCCATCAAAACCCTGGGTTTTCGCGGAGAGGCCCTGTGGAGCATTGCCTACGCAGGATACCTGCAAATCACCACCCGTCCGCAACAGCAACTGGGTGGCATGGAACTGTTTGCTTTTCAGGACCGCATTCGGGTGTCTGCCACGGCCTGTCCTGCAGGAACCAAAGTCACGGTCATGAAGCTCTTTGAAGACCTTCCTGCCCGCCTGAGGATCCAACTGCAACCATCCAGTGAATACCGGGACATCATCATGCTGGTGGGGCGCTACATCCTGCACCATCCCCAGGTCGGTTTCAAATTGACGCTGGATGGAGAGCTGAAATTTCAGCATGTCAGCAGCGATCTCATCCATGCAGTCGGCACTGTTTTTGGCCCCCTCAGTGCCAACCGCATGATGAATGTTCAAACCCCCATGGTTCAGGGGGTGATTTCCAGGCCGGAACTCACCCGCCCGAGGCGCGACCGCATGCACCTCGCTGTCAATGGTAGGCCGATTCAGGCTTCAAATGAATTGGAGAATGCCATTATCTCGGGTTACGGGGAATTCCTACCCGCAGGCCAGGCCCCCACCTGCATCCTGAATTTGAACCTGCCTCCAGAGACCCTGGATGTCAACATCCACCCCACCAAAACCCAGGTGGCGTTTCAGAACCTGTCCGAGGTGCTGGAAACCCTCAAAGCCGTGGTCAAGGCATCGCTTTTGCAGCACCCGCTTGCCCAGGCTGCTCCGCAACCCAGGGTGGTGACTGAACCCATCCAGGACACCAATGCTCTGCCAGATTTCCGCATGATTGGGGTGTACCGCGAACTCTACTTCCTGGCAGAGTCCGAGGGGGATTTGTGGGTCATTGATGCCCATGCTGCGTTTGAACGCATCTGGTACGAAAAACTGCAAGCTGCATTCAGGCAGGCTGAACCCCTGGAGCTCACCAGTCCTGAGATGGTGCAACTGGGATCAGAGGCACTGGGCATCCTGCTGGAACGCGCCCCGGTGCTGGTTCGCTGGGGATTCCTGCTGGAACCGTTCGGAGCAAACCTGGTGCGTGTGCGCTCCATTCCGCAGGCCCTCAGCAAACTGCCCATCCAGAACGCTGTGCAACTGGTGATTGACTCTGCTGTTTCTGGCAGTGACCCGGAACGGGATGTGCTGGCAAGACTGGCCTGTCTGCCTGCCCTGAAAGCCGGGCAGATTCGCATGGACCACGGCCAGGACCTGATGAACGGCCTGAAAAATTGTCAAAATCCCTGGGTCTGCCCACACGGACGGCCCACCACCCTCAGGCTGTCTGAACGGGACATTGCCCATGCTTTCGGACGCAGAGGGGTGCGGGATCTGGCACGGGGGCGGGACCTCAAAGAAGCAGAAGGCAGAAAGCAGAAGGTCGAAGGCGAATAAAGCTTATGCAACAGCATTTTTTGCCTTTGCCTTCAGCCTTTTGCCTTCTGCAGCATCTGTGATATAATCGCAAAGTTGACTGCGCCATAAGCCCAGAATTCACCCCGAAAACAGGCAGAACGCAGTGCTGGAGGAGTCCCATGAAGAAGAGCATTCACCCCAAAGTCGTTCCCTGCAAGATCATCTACCAGGGTCAAGTTGTGATGGAAACCTACTCCACCAAGCCCGAAATCCACGTGGACGTGTGGAGTGGTGTGCACCCCTTCTGGACCGGCGAAGACCGCTTCGTCGACACCGAAGGTCGCGTGGACAAATTCACCAAGCGCTTTGGTGACAGCTACCGCAACAAGAAGAAGTGATTTTTCACTTCTGAATCAAACCCCCGAGATGTCTCGGGGGTTTTGCTTTGGGTCAGATGGTTTTTATTGCGTTGATCGGTGAAACAGATGATGCTTCTGAATCCTTCTGTTGCAAAAAACACCAATCCAGGAAGCAACTTCTTGTGCTTCTGTGCCTCATGCTTTTGTGAAATGCGTTCAAAAACCAGCTGCCTGCAGGGGAGGGGTGCGCTCTGGTGTGAGGGCAGCCATGCGGTTTTGCAGGCTGGCAATGGTCAGGTCAAACATGTGAAAATCTTGACGCTGGCATTCTGCGGCGACTGCAGTGAGCTGCAGTCTGGCCCTTTCCAGAAAACACACCCTGCTGTGCAAATCAGGATGTGTTTCAGCGGTTTGCAGGGCTTCTTCTGCACCTCGCAGGTCATGTTCAATCAGGTTTTGAAGATCGGTCAGAGGCATGATCAAGCTCCTTTCATGGGGTCAGGCTGAAGCGGATTCAGCGTTCCTCTGACGTTCAGGGTACCGCAACCTGCAGTGCAATTCTGTAACAACTGTCGTGGTTACAGAGCTCATCTTTTTCAAACAGATGAATTGGCGGTGCTCTGGGCCTCGCTGATCAAATACAGGTTGATGGTTTTTCCGAAAGACTCTACGGTGGCCACAACTTTCAAACCCAGTTTGCTCAAGCCCAGGGCCTGCAATTGGGCCTTGGTGGCCAGACCCACTGGAACATCAGACAATTTTGCATAATGTGGATTTGTCATGCCCCCAATGTACATGATGAAATGTGACAGATGTCCTACATGACATTTGCATGACAACGGGTTCTTGAGCCATCATGCTTCATGCAAATGATCAATCAAGCCTTTCTGTTCTGTAGCGTCTGGGGGTTCTTTTGGGGTGTTGTTCCTGGTTTAAATGGACAGCACCATCAGAAACAACGGAGCCTGCAACAGGCTTTTTGACAGCAAACAGGGAAAAAAGAGCAGCAAAAGTACAGGAGGAATTCTGTAAGTTTCGGGCAGGGTCTGACAGCAAAGTGTCCATTCCGGGGCTGTACTGAGGTCCGAAAGGATCAGCCCTGCAGGGCACCCATGCGAAACCAGAGAGACAGTTTTGCTGCAAAGCAGCATCAGAAAGGTCAGGGGCTTTTGGACTGCTGCTTTCAGATGTTCACTTGCAGATGTTCACTTGCAGACCAGCTGCTCCTTCATGGGTTGCCTGCTTGTTGCAAAGAGCAGGGGCATTTCAGATAAAATCACTCGCAGAAGGCATTGATTCTGCTTTGACCCCACCAGCAAGTGCCCAGAAGGGCTGAGAAAGTGAGACCCCATGACCATCGAAAACAAGAGGCTGGCTTACGATTTTTTGAATTTCTTCTCTCAGGGGCAGGGAAGTGCTGCACAGCTTGCAGCAGTTTTCACGGCCTCCCTGCCCAGTTACAGAACCCAGGAACTGAACCGTGAAGCTTTTTTGCAGGCGGTGAACCATTTGCAGCAAGCCCTGGTGGATTTCAGTTTTGAAATCCAGGACCTGGTGGCCTCTGCAGATCGGGTGGCGGTGCGCTGGAAATCCAGTGGGCGGCATCTGGGTGTGCCCTTGCAAACGGTGGCAGGAGAGCTTCCTGCATCCGGGCAAGCGTTTTCCATCACGGGCATGTTGTGGCTTTCTGTGCAGGATGGACAGATCACCCACGCAGTGTTCAAAGAAGACACCAATGGGCTGCTCAGGCAACTTTCCAGTGTGCAGGACCTGCAACTCCAGGAACAGCGGCGGCTGACAAGCCGCAGGTACTTTGATGACCTGATGAATGCTGCCCGCACAGAGGTCATTCCCGAGATCTTCACCGAGGATGTGCGTCTGGTGTTGCCTGCCCGTCCACAACCCATTCAGGGCCATGAAGGCCTTGAGGTGTTTGCCACCCAGTTGAGGGCTGTTTTTCCTGACCTGCGCTTTCAGGTGGACGATGAGGTGGTGGAAAACCACAGGGTGTTCACCCTGTGGTCGCTGGCGGGCACCCACCAGGGGCCTTTTCTGGGCATTCCTGCGTCGGGTCGGGTGATTCAGGATGCCGGAATTGATCTGTTTGTTTTTGAAGGTGAACGGATCCGGGAAATTTACATCAACCAGACCGATTTCCTGCTGATCCAGCAATTGAAAGGCCAGGATCCACTTCTTCATAAATAAAGTTTGCGTGAAACAAATGAGGAAGACTTTTCTCATTTGACAGGTGTTTGAAGCAGTGTTAATGCAGAAAGATTGAGGTTGTTTTAAAACAATGAGACGGCAATTGTCCTTTAGGCAATGGGTACATCTGTCTTACAACCTTAACGTTTGGACCTAACTGTAGTGAAACTGAGAGGAGCATAGTATTCTGGGAAGTGCAATGTTACAAGAGTTCGTGAAGGCCAGCAACAAATACAAGGTGGGAGACACGGTGATCGTCTATCCCAGTCTGTCCAACCCCCAGCCCCTCTTTCGCAAAGACACCATTTCCCACATCACCGAAGAGGGTTTTGTCACCTGGTCGGGTCTGTCTTTCACCAGCAAATGCATCAGTGCAGATGGAAAACTCAAGTTTTCCAGGTGGCAAAAGCACCACCAGAACTACGTCAACAACCCCTCTTACGCCCTGAATGTTCGGCGTGGAATGGGCATGTTCACCATCTTCAGTGTGTCGTTTTTGACCCTGGCGGTCATCTCCAAGTTTACGGCCCTGTTTCTGAATTCCCCCTTCTGAGTTTTGCTGTTTTAACCCCTGCGCACTTCTCTTGAACTTTCCACCCGGTCTGAAAATGCCGGGTGTTTTGTGTTTTGGGAAAGACAGATGATCAAAAGGATCATTTTTGGAGGCTGCCTCAGGCAGAAAGCTGGCTTTGCAGGTTTGGTCTGGGGGTGGCTGTAAGGTGTTGCAATTGCGACAAGCTAGTCAATTGATCTCCCGCACAATTGATAGCATTTGTATACTATGAGCGTGGCAATCCTTCTTCACAATCAGGTTCAGACCAACACTTTGTGGGCTGAACTTCAACAGGCTGCACAGCAGGTGGCTGACAGCGAAGTGGTCCTCCGTACCCTGCTGAATGCCGCATTGCTGCAACCCAAAACCCTGGCAGAAGGCCTGGCAGTCCTGTTGTCCAGCAAGCTGTGTACTGCAGAGGTCAATGCTGCAGACCTGAAAACAGAGTTTCTGGCCATTTTGAGCCAGGAAAATGTGCTGGATGGGGTGGCGCTGGACCTGCAAGCCATCCGGGAGCGGGATGCTGCAGTGAAAGACCTTTTGACCCCTTTTCTGTTCTTCAAGGGTTTCCATGCTTTGCAAACCCACCGCATTTCCCATACCCTCTGGACTTCAGGACGGCAGGCTTTTGCGCTGTTCTTGCAGAGCCAGATGTCTCTGGTGTTTGCCGTGGACATTCATCCTGCTGCAAAACTGGGATCGGGCATCCTGATGGACCACGCCACCGGAGTGGTGATTGGTGAGACCGCAGTGGTGGCAGACAATGTTTCCATGCTGCATGGGGTGACTCTGGGCGGCACTGGAAAACAGTGCTGTGATCGACACCCCAAGATCCGTTCCGGGGTTCTGATTGGTGCTGGAGCCACCGTGCTGGGCAACATTGAAATCGGCAAGGACGCCAAGATTGCCGCCGGCAGTGTGGTGTTAAAATCTGTGCATGCCCACACCACTGTTGCGGGGGTGCCTGCCAAAGTCATGGCCCGCAATGTGAAATTCACCCCTGCCCTGGAGATGAACCACGAATTTGACATCCACATCTGAACTGCTCAAAAGCAGGTCTGTTTCTGAAGCCCGCACCATCCCTGTCCGCAACACTTTCTCAAGGAGGATCATGTGACTGTTTACGACGACAATTCCCTGACCATCGGGCACACCCCACTGGTGCGCCTCAAACGCATTGGCAACGGCAACATCTACGCCAAACTGGAGTCCCGCAACCCTGCAGGCAGCGTGAAGTGCCGCATTGGGGCCAACATGATCTGGGATGCCGAAGAGCGTGGGGTGCTGAAGCCCGGCATGACCCTGGTGGAGCCCACCAGTGGCAACACCGGCATCGGTCTGGCTTTTGTGGCTGCAGCCAGAGGTTACCCCATCATCCTGACCATGCCTTCCAGCATGAGCCTGGAGCGCCGCAAGGTCCTGAAGGCCCTGGGTGCCGAACTGGTGCTCACCGAGCCCCCCAAAGGCATGAAAGGGGCCATTGCAAAGGCCCAGGAAATTGTGGACAGCGATCCTGAAAAATACCTGCTGCTGCAACAATTTGAGAACCCTGCCAACCCTGCCATCCACGAAAAAACCACGGGGCCTGAAATCTGGGAAGACACCGAAGGCAAAATTGATGTCTTTGTGGGTGGAGTGGGCACCGGGGGCACCATCACGGGTGTGAGCCGTTACATCAAGAAAACCCAGGGCAAGGCCATCACCACGGTGGCTGTGGAGCCCGTGAACAGCCCTGTGATCAGCCAGACCCTGAATGGGGAAGAGCCCAGGCCCAGCCCCCACAAAATTCAGGGCATTGGTGCAGGCTTCATTCCCAAGAACCTGGACCTCAGCCTGGTGGACCGCGTGGAAACCGTCACCGATCAGGAAGCCATTGACATGGCCCGGCAGCTGATGCAAAAGGAAGGCATCCTGGGGGGCATTTCCTGTGGTGCTGCAGTGGCAGCGGCTGTGCGTGTTTCTGAACAGCCCGAATTCAAGGACAAGTTGATTGTGGTGGTGCTCCCTGACTCGGGTGAACGCTACCTCTCCAGTGTGCTCTTTGAGGGCATCTTCAGCGAGCAGGAAACGGTGCAGTAAAGCTTTATTTTGCAAAGCCAGGAAAAATCCAGAGAGGGTTTCTGCTTGCAGAAACCCTCTCTGATGTGCTTTGTGTTGCTGTGCAAATGCCTCATTCTGTTTTTTGTACCCTGTATACAATTGGTGGTTTTCGGGTTACACTTCTGATTGCAGGTTTGCAAGGAATCAAAAGCACAGGGCTGAATTGTTTTGCAAAAAACTTTTTGGCTTTTCTTTTCAGGCTTCCTGAGCACTGCAGCAGCTGGAGGAGAAAGCATGCAAGTGTACAAAATGGGTTTGTTGGTGCTGGCCAGTGTGGCCCTGGTGGGGTGCCGTGGCAATCAGGTTGTGGTTCCACCCGTTGTTAACCCTGATTATGAAGTGAAAACGTTTCGTCCTGGGGATTTTCAGGCGGGTCAGGTTTCTGTCACCCTGAAAAACCTGTCCAGCAATGAAAGCGTGGCTGTGATTCCGGTCAATGCAGAGCAGCCAGACAATCCAGACGGTTTCGGATACACCTTGCAGGTGGACCAGGTGCAGGCCCCTTTTGCCCTGGCAGAACCCCACAGCATCCAGCAACAACAGCAGGATTCGGTCAGCCAGATCCGCGAACAAATCAAAATGCAACACCACCAGTTTCTGCAAAATCAGCAGGCGCTGATGAAAGAGGCCAGCCAGCTTGGCCTGAAGTCCCTGAAAGACAGCAAACTGGAACCTCAAGTCTTCAACACCTGCGCAAAACCCAAAGTGGGCGACCTCTGCAGCTACTGGGTGTACGGCACAGAAGACCAGGTGAAAGTCACCACCAAAATGCGCTACATTTCCCCCAATGCCTACTGGTTTGTGGACCAGAACGATGCTGCGGACCTGAGCGATGCAGAGCTCGCAAAGTTTGCCAAAACCTTTGAAGAGAAACTGTTCCTTTCAGACAAAAAGTATTTTGGCTCGCCAGCAGATTTTGACGGGAACGGCAAAATCAAAATTGTGTTCTCCAAAGAGGTGGCCAATGGTGGAGCTTTTGGGTATGTGTATGGAGCAGACTGGTACCCTGATGCAGAAATCTACAAGGCCTGGGAGATCCACTCCAATGAGGGAGACATCTTCTATGCTGCCACCCCATCTTCTTTCGAGCCAGACATCAGCCGCAGCAGCATGCTCAGCTACGATTTGCCTTCCACCCTGGTCCATGAACTGAAGCACCTGATTGCTGGAGGCCAGCGTTTCCAGGCGGATTTCCCCGATGAGGAAAGCTGGATTGAAGAAGCCAGTGCCGTTTCTGCCGAAGAGCTTTCTGGATATGGCACCCAGATGGGAGACTATGCCAGAAACATGGCTTCTGTGGGCATGCTCTCTCCCCAGAATGTGCGGGTCTACCTGTCAGACAATTCGCAATTTGATGAGTCCAGAAACTTCTATGGGTACAATTTTCTGTTCATCTGGCGTCTGGCAGAGCAGGTGGGTCACGACAAATTCTGGAAAACCTGGACGGTCAGCAACGCTGCTGGCAAGGCCAACCTGTCCAAAATCACGGGCAAGAGTTTTGCTGACCTGATGCTGGACTGGGCCCAGACCCTGATGTTCAGCAACACGGGCATCAACAACCAGTTCAACTACAAATCCCTGAACCTCAGGGAGGGATTGACCGGAAATCCTGCCAGCAGCTGGCGGCCTCTGGGCTACCGGGTCCTGAAATCCCTGAAAGACACCACCCGCTCCATGGCTTATTACGTGGGTCGGGGTCAGAACAAAGACGCCACCATCACCCTGAAAACCGACTTTGAAAGGCCTTATTTGCTGGTGGTGCGTTTTAAAGGGGCTTTGCCCTGGCAACCCGCCCGCACCCTGGCAGGCACCCTGAAAGTCCCTGCAGGCCAGGACACCAATGGTCTGACCCTGATTGCCTGTCAATTGCAAGATGGAGTGTGCACAGAGGATTCCATCAAACGCAAGGTCCCTGTGCCCCAGAATGGCCAGGAAGCCACCTTCAGCATCACGGGTCTGGCAGGGGAAAAATACCAGCTGGAAGCTTACCGTGATGTCAACAAAAGCAAGGTTCGGGATGCAGGGGATTTGTACGGTTGTGTGAAAAATGGAGACCAGTGTGCTCAGCTGACCCCAACCCAGGAAGACTTGCAGTTGAACGTCAGTGTGATGTGATGTGATGTGAATTTGTTGTAAAACAACCGAGACCAGCAATGCAACCAGCCACTGAGATTCAGTCAGGGGCTGGTTTGATGATGTTTGTTTTTGATGCTTGCTCAGCAGGGTTCAGGACAGCACAGGATCTTGCACCTGAATGGCCTGCACCTCCAGATTCAGCTTGACATCTTTGCCCACCAGCACTCCGCCGAATTCCAGGGCCTGGTTCCAGGTGATGTTCCAGTCTTCCCGGTTGATGGTGGCGGTGGCTTCTGCAGCAATGCGGGTGTTGCCCCAGGGGTCTTTGCCGGTGGAGGTGGTCTCGGCTTTCAGGGTGACCGGGCGGGTGATGCCGTTGATGGTGAGGTTGCCCTGAATCTGGTAGCTCTGGTCTCCGGTTTGCTGAATGTTGGTGCTGCTGAACAGCAGTTGCTGGCTGTTTTCTGCATTGAAGAAGTCTGCACTTCTCAGGTGGCCGTCACGCTGGGCATCGCGGGTGTCCACGCTGCTGGCATCGATGCTGACCTGGATGCTGGTGGGGCGGTACTGGTCGTCGGTTTCAATGGTGCCCTGGAAGGTTTTGAAGCTGCCACGCACGGTGGAGATCATCATGTGTTTGACGGCGAATCCGATCTGGCTGTGGCTGGGGTCAATGTTCCATTTCATAAAGTCCTCCTGGGTTGCAGCTGGGGGGTGCTGCTCAGTGGTTTAATCTTAAACCATATACTATAAAAAAAATAGTGCTATTGGATACATATTGATTGAAAATGTGTTGTTCGCTCAGTTGGGAAAACCACAGGGGTGTGATGGGTGCAGGTTTTGCCCACAGCCAACAGGGTAAGATCGAACCAGCCATGAACACCCCAGACGCCCCGAAAACCCCACTGGAAGAGCGCATTCGCATCCGTGAAATCAAAACCCTGTCAGACGACTGGTATGTCCTGAAGAAAAACACTTTTGATTACCTCAGAAAAGACGGCAGCTGGCAAACCCAGTCCAGAGAGACCTATGACCGGGGCAATGGAGCCACCATCCTGCTGTACCATCCAGAGCAACAAACCGTGGTGCTGACCCGCCAGTTCCGGTTTCCAGCTTTTGTCAATGGCTACCGGGACTTGATGATTGAGGCTGCTGCAGGATTGCTGGACGAATCTGAACCAGAGGCCTGCATCCGCCGTGAAGTGGAAGAGGAAACCGGCTACCGGGTGGATCGGGTGCACAAAATCTTTGAAGCCTTCATGAGCCCAGGCTCGGTCACAGAAAAGCTGCATTTCTTTGTGGCTGAATATGATCCTGCCTCCAGAGACAACTCAGGCGGTGGTCTTGAGGAAGAAGGAGAAGACATTGAGGTGCTGGAATTGCCTTTTCAGGAAGCCCTGGAGATGGTCAGAAAGGGCCAGATTGTGGACGCCAAGACCATTTTGCTGCTGCAGTACGCCCAGGTGAATCAGTTGTTCTCCAGCCCTTCTGAGGGCTGAACTTCAAAATCAAAAAAGTGCTCGGTGGCGAGGCCTGCTGCCCCTCTGGCCCAGGCATCATCACCCCAGTCATGGATGGCAATGGGCAGGTCTTCGGCCACACAATCAAAAGCCCTTTCCCGGAAGGCCAGACGCATGGGTCGGAAGAATGCCTCTCCCAGCCGTACCCCTTCACCTCCCAGGACGATCAAATCAGGGTTCAGCAAATTGGCCATGTCTGCCAGATTGCGTCCCAGCCTGCTGCCTGCATCTTCCAGAACATTCAGAATGCGTTCGTTTTTGCGGTCGATCAGTTTCAGCAGGCCTTCCATCTGGATGTTGTGGTGCCTGGGGCTGATTTCCTGAAAATGCCTGAGCAGGGAGTGTTCACTGGCGTAAGCCTCCAGACACCCCAGGCGCCCACATTCACATTTGCGGCCCCGGTACTCACTGAGGGTGTGCCCGAACTCTCCTGCACCGCCATTGCGTCCCCGGTACAGTTTGCCTTCCATCACAATGGCAGACCCAATGGCCCTTCCCACCGTCACCACCACAAAATTGGGAGTGTTTTTGCCGCTTCCAAACAACCGTTCTGCCACAGCAAAGGCATTCACATCGTTGTCCACCCAGACTGGAAGCTGGGTGTGCTCACTGATCAGACGGGCAATGGGAATGTCTTTCCAGCCAAAGCGACCGGAAAGCAGACAGATCCCGCTTTTGGCATCAATGACCCCCGGGAGACCCATGCCAACCCCCAGCAGTTTCTGGGCATCCACCCCGGATTGCTGGCACAATTCTTCTCTGGCACGGGCGGCATAACGGGCCACCGTTTCTGGCTGATGGTCCGGCAAATCCAGTGAGGTGCGGGCCAGAATCTGGGTGGAGAGGTCAGTCAGAACGGCTTCCAGTCGACTTTCCATCAGTTTCAGGCCAATCACAAAATGACCGCTGTAATGGATGTCCAGTGGAATCGGGCGGCGCTCTCCTTTTTCGATCAGCAAACCTTCTTGCAGCAGTTCAGTGGTGACGAAGGTGATGGCAGCAGGACTCAGACCGGTCTGCTCTGCCAGCCTTGCTCTGCTGGTGGGACCTTGCCTGCGGATTTCATTCAGGATGAGGCGGCGGTTGAGGGCCCGGGTGGTGCCCTGATCACCTTTCAGTGAAGTCATTTTTGCTCCTCCAGCACAGGGTCTGGTGAACCCACAGTAACAGGTTGCCTGAAGGGTGTCAAATTTAGTTAATTAAATAAAATTCGGAATTCATCCATGATCTGGTCGGTGCAGAGGGCTTTTCAGAAGTTTTCACATCCAGGCTTTTGAAACCCCTCTGAAGGGTGCTGTTTGCTGGTTGAAAATTCTCTGTGAAACGAGAAATGGGAGAGAGGTCAGGGCTAAGCTCTCAAATTGGTGTCAAAGGATGCTTTTAAACCCTCGCAAAGCCAGCCTTGCAACAGTGAAAAGCAGTGACATAGACATGTCAACAATGAACGCAGTTCAAAAGGATTGAGGCGTCTGGAAGATCGGCCAAAATGACAACGGATTCACGGGCAGAACCTGAAAAGATTCTCTGACCTGAACGAAGAATTTTAAATCATGGATTTTGGATGGAGCTGCAGGTCAGGCCCATTGCTGCCACCTTTGAACTTTGCCCCCAAAAAAGTTTCAGAAATTTTCAGGCGAAAGAAGAGACAAATTCTCTGTCTGGCAAGATGTTTCTGAAAGTCTTTCAAGTTGCATCTGACCCAAGTTTTGACAGCGCTTTCAATTCGGCTTAGACTGGGAGAAATCCCAAATCCCTTGTTCTTCCAGAGGTACGTCATGAAACACGCCATCGGCATCATTGGAGCAGGCAACATCTCCAGCATCTACCTGGAGAATGCTGCCCGTTTTCGCAACACCCGGGTGCTCGCCCTCGCAGACCTCAACCTGGACCGTGCCAGAAGCCAGGCCGAAAAATACGGTGTGCCCCAGGTGCTCACCGTGCAGGAATTGCTGGCCCACCCCGAAATTGAAGCCGTGGTCAACCTGACCATCCCTGCTGCCCACGCAGACATTGCCTTGCAGGCCATCCGGGCAGGCAAGCATGTGTACAACGAAAAACCCCTCAGCATCAAACTGGATGAGGCCAGAACCCTGCTGGAAGAAGCAAAAGCCAGAAACCTGCGGGTGGGCTGCGCTCCAGATACTTTTCTGGGAGGTGGCCTGCAAAACGCCCGCAAACTGCTCGACGACGGAACCATCGGAGAGGTGATCGGTTTCCATGCCGCCATGCTGTCCAGAGGCCCTGAAAAATGGCACCCCGATCCAGAATTCTTCTATCAACCCGGAGCCGGCCCCCTTTTTGACATGGGACCTTATTACCTGACTGCCATTGCTGCACTGCTCGGTCCTGTTCATTCTGTCAGTGGTTTTTCACGGGCCAGCTTTCCTGAAAGAACCATTGGCAGTGGCACCAAGCAGGGCCAGAACATCACCGTGAACACCCCCACCCACGTGACCGCCAGCCTGCAACTGCACTCCGGGGTGATTGGCACCCTCACCACCAGCTTTGACACCCACTGGGACAAATACGACACCCTGGTGATCTATGGCAGCGAGGGCACCCTGGTGCTCCCTGACCCCAACAATTTTGGTGGCGTCACCCGCCTGTGGAAAGATGGGCAATGGACCGAAATCCAGCCTGTACACGGTTTCACTGCCAACTCCCGGGGTGTGGGCCTCAGCGACCTGCTCTACGCCCACGATGAAGACCGCCCACACCGCTCCTCTGGAGACCTGGCCTACCACGTGCTGGAAACCATGCATGCCATTCTGGAAAGCAGTGAAAAACGCTGTGCTGTGGATCTGGAATCTGCGCCACAGCGCCCAGAAGCCCTGGCCCTGGACAGCCAGCAACAGATGATGGAATGACAGTCTGACAGAGAAGCAGATTTCGCACCAGCTTACGGAACACCTGTGGGTGTTTGTTTAAGATGCCTTGAACTCCATTCAAACCTTGAAAACCGAAACACAAGGAGATCCCCATGAATTACGGCCTGCAATGCTGGACCATCCGCGACGAGCTGCAAAAAGACTACGAAGGCTCCCTCAAAAAAGCCGCAGAAATGGGCTTTCAGGGGGTGGAACTGTTCGGGGAAATTCCCGGACCTGCCCACATCAAAAGCGTGCTGGACGAGGTGGGCCTCAAAGTGGTGGGGCGTCACACCAGCCTGGACAGCCTCAAAAACAACCTTGCTGATTTGATCGAAGAATGCAAAACCCTGGACACCCAGTACCTGACCTGTGCATGGTCCAAAGCCACCGAAGAGCAGTCCTGGCAGTACATCCAGACTGTTCTGACCGAAGCGGCTCAGGGCCTGGAAGGCACGGGCATCACCCTGCAGTACCACAACCATGAGCATGAACTGCTGGAAGAACACCAGGGCGAGAAGGTCTTTGACTTCCTGCTGAAAGCCCAGGGCCTCAACCCTGAACTGGACGTGGCCTGGCTGCATGCTGGAGGCGTGAGTCCTGTGGCTTACCTGCAGAAATACGCAGGCCGGGTGCCTCTCCTGCACCTCAAAGATGTGAAATCCAAACCCGAGGGCGGCTGGCAGACCGTGGAACTGGGCAACGGAGAAGTGCCCTTGCAGCAAATCCTGGCTGAAGCTCCCAATGCAGGCGTGAAGTGGCTTTTGATCGAGCAGGACAACTGCAAAGGCTCTCCCTGGGACAGCTTGCAGCAGAGCCTGGACCACCTGAAAAGCCAGTCTGTGATCTGACCTGCTGTTCTCATTTTCGCCACTTCTGTTTGATGGGGTGGCTTTTTTCTTGAGAGGAGGCTCAGAATTTCGACAGTTCTTCTCAAGAATTTGCTTTTCTGGATGCTTGAGAAGCCATGAAAAAGCTGTGCCCGTGCAGGACCAGAGCCTTTGATGAAGAAACCTTTAATTTTTCACAGTAGCAAAAGACCCTATTGCACGGACTTCAGCGTCCCCTCTGCTCAAAAGTGTGAGCCAAATGGGGCAAATCACTAAAGCCTGCATTTAAGCGCGTCTGGAGAGAGGGGTGTACATTGACCTCGAGGTACATGACATGCGTAAACTCCTTTCTTTACTGATCATTGCAGGTGTCGGCAGCAGTGCACTGGCTGCCAACGAGAACTGGTTTTCTGTGGGCGCAGGGCTGGACCGTGTGGGTGACCAGAACCGCCTGGGCGCAGAATTTGGCCTGAAAGCCAAAGACATTGCAGATTTTGGGGGCATCACCCTCAACACCCGCCTCAACGGCAACGTCTACAGCGTGAACAACACCACCGCATTCAACCTGAACGGTGACCTGCTGTTCAACGTTTACACCGACACCGTATATGGCACCCGTGTTTACATTGGACCCCGTGGCAGCATCACCACCTCTGGAAGCTCTTCTGTGGGCAGTGCCGGTCTGGTGGCAGGTGTGGCATTCACCAATGCAGACCAGACCCTGGACTCTTTTGTGGAAGGCTCTTATGACCGTCTGTTCAGTGGTGGAGGCATCAACATCTGGGGTGTCAAAACCGGTGGCACTTACCACGTGAATTCTGGCCTGGACATTTATGGCGACCTCGGGGTCAATGTGACCACTGCAGTGGCCTTTGGGGGCGGACTGGGTCTGCGGGCAGATCTGGGCAATGGCCTGTGGTTCTTCACCGAAGCCAACTATGGCAAGCTCAACCAGACCTACACAGGAAATGGTTTTGGTGGCAAAGTTGGTCTGACCTTCAAGTTCTGATTCCCAACACCATCTGAACGACATCTAGACCAGAGTGTGACAGGCACCATTTCCACAGCGGGATGGTGCCTGTTTTTGCGCAGGAATTTCATGGAAGTGCTATAAAGTGTTCGTTATGTTTGACTGGATCAAAGCTGCAATCATGGGCGTGGTGGAAGGCATCACCGAATTTCTGCCCATCTCATCAACCGGACACTTGATTGTCACTTCAGATTTGCTGAAGTTCACAGGCAGTGACACCTTTGAAATTGTGATTCAACTGGGAGGGGTGCTGGCGGTGCTGGTGTTTTACTTCCGGGACATCCTCAAGCAGGCCCAGGGACTCACCACCTCCAGGGAGGTGCGGCGCTTCTGGGCCAGCATCATTGTTGCTGTTCTGCCTGCAGTCACACTGGCTTTCTTCTTCAAAGACCAGATTCAGAAGTACCTGTTCAACTCCACCACGGTGGCCATTTCCCTGATTGTGGGGGGCATTGTGCTGTGGATCATTGAATCCCTTCCCAGACGGGAAACCACCCGGGAAACCACCGAAATCACCTTCACCCAGGCCCTGATCGTGGGTCTGGCGCAAATCTGCTCCCTGATTCCAGGGGTGTCCAGAAGCGCCAGCACCATCATGGGGGGCATGCTGTCTGGCATGAGCCGCTCTGCAGCAACCGGATTCAGTTTTTACCTGTCCATTCCGGTGCTGGGAGGAGCATCTCTGTACTCTCTGGTCAAAGACCTGGAGCACCTGGGAAATGCTGGAGCTGGCAACATCATGATTGGATTGCTGGTGTCTTTTGCCACCAGTTTGCTGGCCATTGGCTGGCTGCTGAAATTCATCTCCAAACACAACTTCAAGGGCTTTGCCATCTACCGCATCGTTGCAGGTGTGGTGATCCTGGTGCTGGCAGCCACGGGGGTGATTTCCCATACCAGAGCATGACCTTGACCCCACCTCGCTGCCGCTTTCCTCCCCTGCAGAGGGAGAGGAAAACCCCACTGCAGCCTCCGGCTGGTCCGTCTTGACCCCACCACGTGCTTGCGGGACGGCCCGCGTCGCACTGGGTCGCTCCCCTGCAGAGGGGAGGTATTTACTGGGCATTGACACCAGTTGTGATGACACCGGGGTTGGGATTGTGCGGGTGCAGAACGGCAAGCCTGAGGTGCTGGCCAATGCCCTGTGGTCCCAGAAGGTGCACCGGCAGTATGGCGGGGTGATGCCAGAAGTGGCTTCCCGTGAGCATGTGGAGCGCATCGATGCCATTCTGGAAGATGCCCTTTCCCAGGCTGGAATTCCGCTTTCCACAATTTCGGCGGTGGCTGCCACCCGTGGACCTGGTCTGGTGGGCGCTTTGCTGGTGGGTTTGACTTATGGCAAGGGGCTGGCCCAGGGACTGGGGGTGTCTTTTTATGCCATGCACCACCTGGAGGGGCACATTCAGGCTGCAGTGTCTGAGCATCCCGATCTGCCTTTTCCCCATCTGGCCCTGGTGGTGTCTGGAGGGCACACCCACCTCTTCAAGGTGAATGCTCCCGGGCAATATGAACTGGTTGGGGCCACCCGTGATGATGCGGCGGGAGAGGCCTTTGACAAGGTGGCCCGCATGCTGGGCCTGGGTTATCCGGGAGGGCCTGCCATCAGCAAGGCTGCGGAGAGGGGAGACCCTGCCGGGGTTGCCCTGCCGCGTCCTCTGCTGGGTCAGAAGGGGTTCGATTTCTCTTTCTCAGGCCTCAAAACGGCCTGCATGCTGGCGGTGAAATCTGGCGTAAATGCAGATGATCTGGCAGCCAGTTTTCAGTCCAGGGTGGTGGAATCGCTGGTGCAGACCACCAAACGGGCAGCCAGAGCCCTGGGCCTGAAACATGTGGTGGTGTCTGGAGGGGTGGCGGCCAATCAGGCGTTAAGGACCGCTTTCAAGCAGAGTGGTTTGAAAAGCCACTTCCCTCCCATGCACCTCAACACCGATAATGGAGCGATGATTGCCCTGGCTGCAGTCAAAAATGTGCTGGCTGGAGACGTGGGCAACGACTGGGAAGCTGAAGCTGAAGCTTACTTGCCGCTGGCACAGGTGCCTCACTGAAGTTTGCCGTTTGAACTTCTGAACCCGAGGCAGGAACAGGCGTGAGGTGGGACTGAGCAACACAACTGGATCCATGTGGGCAAGAAAAACCCCTTGCCCCGCCCAACTTGACAACAGCACACGCAGATCTATTGCGTGTTATGATGGGTGACATCTTCAGTTCACCCGTTGACCTGCTGGGCTGGTCTGAGCGACCCAACCCCTCTCGCAACAGGTTCGGGTAACATCAGGAAAAGTCAAAGAGACCGTCTGTTGTTCCTGAATCCATCCCGGTCTCTCGGGTGACAGCGCGTCAAACGCACTTTCACCGAAACGATAGTATAGTGAGGCGATCATGTTTGCACTTTTAAAGAAGGCTTTCGACAACAACAAACGCGACGTTCAGCGCTTGCGCAAAACCGTCGTTGACCCCGTAAATGCCATGGAAGCAGAGATGGAAAAGGTCACCGATCTGGCAGATGCATTCATGAAACTGCGTGCCCAGGTTCAGAACGGTGAAAAGACCCTCGACCAGGTGCTGGTGCCCGGTTTTGCCCTGATCCGTGAAGCCGCCAAACGCACCATCGGCAAACGCCACTACGATGTGCAGCTCATTGGTGGGGCTTCCCTGCACCAGGGCCGCATTGCAGAAATGAAAACCGGTGAAGGGAAAACCCTGGTGGCAACCCTGGCCCTGGCCCTCAACGCCCTGGAAGGCAAAGGCTGCCATCTGGTCACCACCAACGATTACCTCGCCAAAGTGGGTGCAGAGGAAATGGGTCTGGTCTACCGCACCCTGGGCCTCACCGTGGGTCTGATCCAGCACGACCTGCAGCCTGCCCAGCGCAAAGCCGCTTACGCCTGTGACATCACTTATGTCACCAACAGCGAACTGGGCTTCGATTACCTGCGTGACAACATGGCCCAGGGCCCCGACCAGCTGGTGCTGCGCGCCGAACACCCCGTGAACTTTGCCATCGTGGACGAAGTGGACTCCATCCTGATCGACGAGGCCAGAACCCCCCTGATCATCTCCGGAGCCACCGAGAAAGCCACCGACCAGTACTTTGTGATCTCCAAACTGGTCAAACGCCTCACCAGAGGAGAGCCCGCCGAACCCGGAGTGCGCACCGAACCCACCGGTGACTACACCATTGAAGAGAAATCCAAAGGGGTGCACCTGACCGAAGGCGGCATCACCCGCATTGAGAAGATGCTCTCCATCGATAACCTGTACAGCCCGGACCACATGCAGAAAGCCCACATGATTGTGCAGGCCCTGCGTGCCCAGGACCTGTACTTCCGCGAGAAAGACTACATCATCACACCCAACGAAAAAGGCGAGCTCGAAGTGGTGATCGTGGACGAGTTCACTGGACGCCAGATGCCCGGACGCCGCTATGGTGAAGGCCTGCACCAGGCCATTGAAGCCAAAGAAGGCGTGCCCATCCAGAACGAAAACCAGACGCTGGCGACCATCACCTACCAGAATTTCTTCCGTCTGTACACCAAATTCTCCGGCATGACGGGTACCGCCAAAACCGAAGAAAAAGAGTTCCTGGACATTTACGGATCTGACGTGCTGGTGATCCCCACCAACCTGCCCGTGATCCGCAAAGACCACGACGATCTGGTGTACCGCACCAAAGCAGGCAAATACGCTGCCGTCATTGATGAGATTGTGGAGCGCCACCAGACCGGGCAACCCATGCTGGTGGGCACAGCCAGCATCGAAACCAGCGAACACCTCTCCAAGCTGCTTTCTGATCCCCAGCAATACGGCGAGTTTGTCAATCAACTGGCCAACATGCTGATGGCCAAAGTTGAGAAGAACGAAGGCCTGAAAGCCAAACTGCAGGAAATGTTCAAGGGCCTCAAGCGCGAGGAACTGGAATCCCTGCGCAGTGAGATGCCCAAGAATGCCCTGGAGGTCTTTGACCTGTTCGTGAAGCGCCTCAAAACCCTGGAAGGTCTGGCCCGTGGGGTCAAACACCAGGTGCTGAACGCAAAATACCACGAAAGCGAAGCAAACATCATTGCACAGGCAGGCCGTCTGGGGGCCGTCACCATCGCCACCAACATGGCAGGTCGTGGTACAGACATCATGCTGGGTGGCAACGTGGAATTCATTGCTGGAGACCTGGTCGAGCAGATCAGCCTCTCCCGTTACCAGCCTGACATTGAGACCTTCATCAAGGCAATGGCCCGCAAGGACCCCAATGCCCGCGACATGGGCCTCAAAGCAGGCGTGCACCCCAAGATCATCGAGCGCATTGAGAAATCCCGCGACCAGATTGAAGCGGACCGCCAGAAAGTCAAAGAGCTGGGTGGCTTGCACATTGTGGGTACAGAACGCCACGAATCCCGCCGCATTGACAACCAGCTGCGTGGACGTGCAGGACGTCAGGGGGACCCCGGTTCCAGCAAATTCTTCGTGTCCTTTGAAGACGACCTGATGCGCCTTTTCGCCAATGACCGGGTGCTGGCCATGCTGGACCGCATCGGCATGGACGACACCCAGCCCATTGCCGCAGGCATGGTGACCGGAGCCATTGAACGGGCACAGGGCCGGGTGGAAGAACGCAACTTCGCCATTCGCAAACAGTTGCTGGAATTCGACAACGTGCTGGGCAAACAGCGTGAAGTGATCTACGCCCAGCGCCGTGAAGTGCTGCTCGGTGAAGACGTGCAGATCGAAGAGAGCATCGAAGGCATGATCGGGGATTACGTCGAATCTGCCCTCTACACCTATGCCCCAGAAAACATCAGCCCTGAAGACTGGGATCTGGGCCAGCTCAAAGCCGAACTGGAAGAGCACATCCCCCACTTTGAGGCGTTCAACTTCGAGTCCCTGAAAGGCAACACTGTGGACGAGTGCCACAGAAGCATGCTGGAATACGCTGCAGATTCCCATGACAAACGCAAAGAAGAACTGGGAAGCGGCCTGTACATGGGCATTGGTCGTTATGTGTTGCTGCAAAACGTGGACCAGTACTGGAAAGAGCACCTGCATGCCATGGAAGTGCTGCGTCAGGGCATCTTCCTGCGTGGTTACGGCCAGCGTGATCCCTTCCAGGAATACAAATTTGAAGGAACCAAGATGTTCAACGAGATGATCGACACCCTTAAAGGTGAAGTCACCAAGTTCATGTTCAGGCTGCAGGTCAACCAGGGATCTGAAGCTTAAAACCCTCTTGACATCACAATGCTCTGCCTGTCCCCCTTTTCACAAAGGGGGATTTTTTTGTCCCGTGAAATGGGAGACGTAAAAAAACTGTAATTGCGGAAACCCCAAAAATTCCTTGCCCAGACAACTGTTTCATCGTTTACATTGAGGTCATTCTGGGACTATGCACGGTCTGATGACAATGCTATGATCTAGTTTGTAGGCAAAATCACCAGAGTCAGCACCAGGCAATCGCAACGCACCCAAGTCGCCCGAGGAAATTCACGGGTGAGAGCATGGGGGAGGATAACAACATGGCAGACGTAATCTTAGAGAAGGTCTACAAGCGCTACGGCAAAGTCACCGCAGTCACCGATTTCAACCTGCACATCCATGACCGTGAATTCATGGTGTTCGTCGGTCCTTCGGGCTGCGGAAAGTCCACCACCCTGCGAATGATCGCCGGTCTGGAAGACATCTCTGACGGCACCTTGCGCATTGGCGACAGGGTGATGAACGACGTTCCCCCCAAGGACCGCGACATCGCCATGGTGTTCCAGAACTACGCACTTTACCCCCACATGAACGTGTACGAGAACATGGCTTTCGGTCTGCGTCTGCGCAAGACCCCCAAAGCCGAAATCGACAAGCGTGTGCGTGAAGCCGCCAAGATTCTGCAAATCGAGCACCTGCTGGACCGCAAACCCAAGGAACTCTCCGGGGGTCAGCGTCAGCGTGTTGCTCTGGGTCGCGCCATCGTGCGTGAACCCAAAGTGTTCCTCATGGACGAGCCCCTTTCCAACCTGGACGCCAAGCTCCGTGTGGAAATGCGCTCACAGATCAGCAAGCTTCACCGCCGTCTGGGTGCCACCGTCATTTACGTGACCCACGACCAGGTCGAAGCCATGACCATGGGCACCCGCATTGTCGTCATGCGTGACGGAGTGATCCAGCAAGTGGACACCCCCCTCAACCTGTACGACAACCCCAAAAACAAATTCGTGGCAGGCTTCATCGGCAGCCCCTCCATGAACTTCGTCACTGCAACCGTGCAGGGCGGACGTTTCACCGGCCAGGGTTTCGCCATCCTGCCCACTGGTGGTCTGGCCCAGTCCCTGCGTGGCTACGAAGGCAAGCAGGTCTGGATGGGCATCCGTCCCGAGCACATCGGCATGAAAGGCTACACCGCCATTCCTGAAGATGCCACCAACGTGATCCGCGCCACCGTGGAAGTGGTGGAGCCTCTCGGAGCCCAGACCGACGTGATTGTCGACCTTGGTGGTCAGACCCTGATCGCCAAAGTGGACGGACACGCCCCTGTGCGCCCTGGTGACCAGGTTGAACTGCTGGTGGACCGCAGCCGTCTGTACGCTTTCGACATGCAGACCGAGCTGGCCCTGACCCGCTAAATTTAGAAGCAAAAGTAGAAGTCCGCCGTTTTCGGCGGGCTTCTACTTTTGCTTGCTGAGGGCCAAAGGCAGTTCCAACATTCATCTCCCATGCACCTTACACATGGTAATTTTGTATACAAATTTAGACAGGCTGTGTTAAGCTAAATCAGCTATTGACCTGCCGTTTGCCTGAACTTGGGCCGAATCAAAACGCACGTTCAGGACAGGAAAAGATTCCCCTCAAGCTGTGCTAGAATGTGCCAAATCACCAGACCACAAGGAGTTGCCATGAAGAAGACCGCTTTACTGTTGGGTGCCATTCTGCTCACCGCCACTGCTGGGGCTCGCACCTTTGATGAAATCAAGGCTGCAGGGACCATCAAGATTGCCACTGAAGGGGCATTCAAACCATTCAACTACTTTGTGGGCAAAAAACTCACTGGATTTGAAGTGGAACTGGGCGATGCCATCGCCAAGAAACTGGGCCTGAAAGTCCAGTGGGTCACCCAGCCTTTTGACTCCCTGATCATTGGGGTCACCCAGAACCGTTATGACTTTGCCATTGCCTCTCACGGCATCAATGAAGAGCGGGCCAAAGTGGTGGACTTCTCCGATCCCCACTACTGCACCGGGGGCCAGATTGTTTCCAAATCCCCCAACATCAAGACCGCTGCGCAACTGAATGGAAAACGTGTTGCTGTGCAGGTGGGCACCAGTTATCTGTCCAACGTGCAGAAAGTCAAAGGCGCGAAGGTCAAAACCTTCCCCAAAGACACGGACGCTGTGCAGGCCCTGATCTCTGGCACCGTTGATGCCTGGGTTTCTGACAAATTCGTGGTGCTGGATGCCCAGAAAGCCAATCCCAAAGTGAAATGGCAACTGGGTGATCTTCTGTTCCAGGAGAAAATCGCCATGGTGATCAACAAGGGCAACACCAGCGTCACTGAAGCCCTCAACGGTGCCCTGGCCGACATCCTCAAAGATGGAACCTACGCGAAGATCAGCAAGAAATACTTCGGTACGGACGTCAGTTGCAAATAAATCCCATGGGCAGGAGGTGAGGACTTCACCTCCTGCTTTCTTTGTGGTGCTATGAAAGAGAACTCGTCTTTAAACAACGTGTTGTGGATTCTTGGACTGGTCGTTGCTTTTCCCATTGCACTGGTTTTGATTGGTTATGGGGTCAAAACACTGCCTGGATTGCTGCACCTCAGTTATGCCCAGCAGTTTGCAGACAATGCTCAGATTTTTGTGGATGCCACCAAGACCACATTGCTGCTTACGGTGACTTCTGGTGTTCTGGGCATCTTTCTGGGAACCGTCACCGGGATTGCCAAACTCAGTGGTTTTGCTCCTTTCAGGTGGCTGGCTTCTTTTTATGTGTGGGTGTTTCGGGGCACCCCACTGATTGTGCAAATCCTCTTTGCTTTTAATGCTGTGCCCAGCATCGTGCCCAGCGTGGTGGATTTGCCGGATTTTGATTTTTATGCCCCGATGGTGGCCCTGGCCCTCAACCAGGGGGCCTACAATGCAGAAGTGATCCGGGCTTCCATTCAGGCCATTCCCAGAGGCCAGACCGAAGCGGCCCGTTCGCTGGGACTCAGTGGAATTCAGGCCATGTGGCTGGTGATTTTGCCCCAGGCTGTTCGGGTTTCGATTCCTCCACTGGTCAACAACATCGTGTCATTGTTGAAAGACACCTCACTTGCCACTGTGGTGGGCACCCTGGAACTTGCCAATGCCATTGATCGGTTCAAGAGCCAGACTTTCCTGGTGATTCCTTCTTATGTTACCTCTGCATCGATCTATCTGTTTCTGACCACCGTGATGACCCTCTTTACCAACGAACTGGAGCGGCGCTTCAAGACCAAATCCAGATGAAGTTTTCAGACAGGACCGCTCCAGAGGGGGCGGTTTTTGTTTTTCAAAACCTGTGCAGTGTTCTGACTTTTGCCTTCGGTCCTCTGCCCCTAAACTGTAGCCATGCTTCCCCCTCTAAATCCCAATCCCACGGAACCGCTGTACCGACAGGTCTATCAGGCTTTGCGGGAGGCCATTCTGTCAGGTGCCTTACCTGAGGGGAGCAAATTGCCCAGCAGCCGGGAATTTGCCAGAACCTGGGGGGTGGCCAGAAACACCGTTCTGGAAGCTTTTGAGCTGCTGGAAATCGAGGGTTTCATAGAGACCCGTCCGGCCAGTGGCACTTATGTGGCCCGCAGTGTCAATCCAGAACTGACGCTGGAAGTGCCTGCCCCACAACTGAAACTGACCGAATGGGCCATCCGTGCTTTGCAAACCCCGATCCGGCCTTCCTACAACCACATCGAGGTGGATTTCAGGCTGGGCAATGTGCCCAGTGAGTTTTTTCCTGCAGAAGCGTGGGCCAGGGCGCTCCGTGAGCGGGCCAAAGCCTTGCAGGGAGGTCTGGGTCAGTACGGTGATGAACTGGGACCGCTGGAAACCCGTGAAGCGATTTCCAGCTATCTGGCCCGTGAGCGTGGGGTCAAGGCCACAGCAGGCATGGTCATGCTCTCCAGTGGCTCTCAGGGCAGCCTGGATGCTCTTGCCAGGGTCTTTCTGGAACCAGGAAAAACCGTGGTGATGGAAGATCCGGGGTATCTGGGGGCCAGAAGGGTGTTTGAGGCTTCGGGTGCGGAGGTGATTTACCTTCCCGTCGATGCTGAAGGTCTGAATCCTGAACTTTTGCCCAGAAAAGCAGACCTGCTTTACATCACGCCTGCCCACCAGTTCCCCACAGGTGCAATCCTGCCTGCCTCCAGACGCCTGAAGATTCTGGACTGGGCCAGAACAGTCGGAGCCTGGATTCTGGAAGACGATTACAACTCGGAATTCCGGTTTGACACCCGCCCACTTTCTGCCATGCAGGGCCTCAATCCTGCACAGGTGATTTATGTGGGCACCTTCTCCAAGAGCCTGTCTCCTGCCCTCAGAAGTGGCTTTCTGGTGGCTCCTGCACCCATCATTGAGGTGCTGTCTGCCACCCGTTATCTCACAGACCGACAACCCCCGACGCTGGACAGCCTGGCCCTGGCGGATTTTCTGCACTCAGGTGGCTTTGCAAGGCACCTTAAAAAAGCACGGGCCATGGTGCTGGAGCGCTATGAAACTTTGCTGGCAGCCCTGAAAGAGCATTTTCCAGAGTGGACCATTCCGACCACGGGCGCAGGTCTGCACATCTGCGCTTTCCTCCCAGCAGACTGGACCGAGCAGCAACTCAGAGAAGCTTCTCTGCGCTCCGGGGTTGCTGTGGATTTTCTGAGCAGGTATGCCACCCAGGCCCACCACAGCGGGATCATCCTGAACTATGCCCATTTGAATCCCCAGCAAATTGAACAGGGCATCCGGCAATTGCGCGGTGCATTGTAAGCCACCTGCAGCATTTCTGGATGCAGGGTTCTGATTTACACTGCAGGCATCATGCTTTCCATTGACCTGCTGGACACCACCCTGCTTGAAGATGAAACGTACCCGGGCAGTCCTCGCCATCTGGTGCATCTGGAATTCACCTATGGTCGCAACGAGGACATCAACAAAAACCACAACAGCACGGACTTTTCAAACCTGATGGAGCTGTACTACACCAGCCTTTTCACAAACCTCAAAGAGGGTCAGCTGGATTTTGATTCACATGTTTATGGCTGGGCCGAGGGGCAGCATTTTGTGCAGGACCTGGGCCACAACCGCTACCGTTTTGAAGGCTGCTTTGAGGACACACCCGTGGTGCAGAGCATTCTGCAGGACCTGCACCATTACCAGTTGCACCAGCGGTATGTCAGAGCGTCCAGATTTACAGATGCAGGGCATTTCAGGCGTTTGCTCAATGCCCTGGTGGTGTTCTGGGCCTGAGGGTTCAGCAGGGTTCAGCAGGGTTCAGCAGGGTTCAGCAGGGTTCAGCAGGGTTCACGAATCCTGCTGCTCTGAATAATTCCGTTTGATGGGGGAGACATGGTAATTCTTGCTGGCGTGGTAATGCTGGGCCAGTTTGTCCTCCACGGTGACTTCCTGTGCAGTGTACAGGTAACCCAGCAGCTCGTTTTCATTGCTGTTGATGGGCTGCTTGCGCAGCAAGTATTCCTTGTAGCGGGTCCGCACATAACGGTACTCCCGGTCTGGCTCCCACTGGTTCTGGTCGGTGACGAAGTCCTCGCTGGAATAGAACGCACTGAGGGCAGGACGGCCCACTTCTGCAGCATCGAGCTTTTTGGCTTCCTCGTTCATCCAGGTGATCAGGTCATCCGGGTCTGTCACCATCACCGGGTTGGGCACAAAACGCAAGGCGCGTTCTGGCATGTAATAAGGCGGGTTGAGGAGGCCTGCCCGGTCCACCAGCAAGGTCAGGGTCAGCAGCACCGGTGTGAAGGTCAGGAACAGCACCAGGGCATCATTGACATGCACAAAACCAGACATGATGGGGGCCAGCAGAATGGGACCAAAGGCCACAGCCACCATCATGGAAAGGGCGTATTTGTGGTGATGGGGAAAACTGTTGAGAACCCCTTGCACCATCAGGAAAATGCAGATCCAGCCAATCAAACCCAGACCATAAAACATGTTCATGAAAAGCCCGCTGCCATCGGTCACCAGTTTTCCGGTGAACATCACCCCCAGGATGTTCAGACCGGCCAGCAAAGTGGTCATGGACATGGCTGCGTAGGTGATGGTGTGCATCTGCTCAGGGTGCTTGTGGTAGACGGACTGGAAGGTCTGCACCAGGGTCTGGGACACCCGTGCAATGAACTGGGGCAGGGCAATGAAAAACAGGGTCAGACAGGCTGCCCGGAGCGCTTCATTTCCTGCATGCTGGCTGATGAAAACCAGAAAGTTCATGAAGGCAAAAAGCACGTACAGGCTGGCAATGGTGTGGGTCTGGGTTGTGCCAGAACTGCGCACATAAAGCTGGGCGGCGTAACGGAGGGCGAGCATTCCAAGTGCACTGACCAACAGCAAGTGAAGGACCATACGCTCCTCTGTAGGGGAAAGAGAACACCCGATCTGGCAAAGGGACCTCACCCAACTGCCAGGGAAAGACCGGTTTCGGGATGCAACATCCCTTCAACCAACTTCTGCCGATAACAGCAGTTTACTCCCGTGTGAATCAGCATAAAAGATCATGCCTTACCAAAAACATACTTTGCTGGAAGAAGCGATCAGCAGCCTGTTTCAGCTTTGCTGAAATGGCAAAACCAGAGAACTTCAAGTCTCTGGTCTGAAAGTCAGGGGTTTGTTTTACTGCGGTGCGTAGAAGGGCTCAAGCTGAACCAGCCTGTTGTGCTCCATTTGCACGTTTTCCCGGATCAGGTCTTCCAGGGTGGTGTTGTACAGCACATCCCGAACGGCATCTTCTACACGTTTCCACAGGGTTTCGGTGGCACAGCTTCCGGTTTTGCTGCAGGAATCGGAATCTTCCAGGCAACTGACCGGAGCAAGGCTGCCTTCCATGGTCACCACCACATCCCAGGCCCGGATGTCTTTTGGGGCACGGGACAGCCTGTAGCCTCCATGGGCACCCCTCACGCTGCGGATGAAACCGGCACGGCGCAGGTTGGAGGCAATCTGCTCCAGGTAGTGCTGGCTGATGTCCTGCTTCTCTGCAACATCTTTGAGCGGAACCGCCTGGGCAGGGGTTTTGCCGATTTCAATCAGGGCACGCAGCCCGTACTGTGCTTTGGTCGAGATCCACATAATCTGATACCACCTTAAACCCGTAAAATCCGTGCGTCAAGTACGGGTTTTTTTGGGGAGAACCGCTGCCAGAATGAAAAACAGCGCCTGAGCGAGAATGATGGTCGAACCGGAAGGAACGTTGATCAGGTAGGAGGCCAGCAGTCCCACCACACTGGCGAGTGCGGCCAGTCCAGAAGACCACAGGGTCATCTGGTAGAGGGTGCTGCTGCGCAGCCGTGCCGAGGCGGCAGGGATCACCAGAAAGGACGCCACCATCACGATGCCGATCACCTTGACGCTCACCACCACTGTAACCGCAATGACCACGGATAAAAAGTAATTCAGTCCCCTTACGTTCACCCCATCTGAAGAGGCCAGTTCTGGATCGAAGGTGCTGTAAGCAAGGTGCTTCCAGGTTTTTGGAATCAGGGCCAGCGTGACCAGCAAAAGCACACCAATCACCACCAGATCTGTGGTCCCCACACTCAGGATGCTGCCAAACAGGTAACTGAAAGCATCTGCGGTGTAATCCTTCTTGAGGCCCAGAAACAGCACCCCCAGCGCCACCGAAACCGCAAAGAAAATCCCGATGGCGGTGTCTCCCTGCAACTCTGTCTTTTCACGCAGGAAGGTGATGCCCAGACTGACCAGCACGGTAAAGGGCAAAGCCACCCAGAGCGGTGTCCAGCCCAGCAGCAATCCCAGGGCCACCCCTCCAAAAGCCGCATGGGCCAGACCATCACCCAGAAAGCTCAGACCACGCTGCACAATGAAAACCCCGTAATACCCGCACATCAGCCCAATCACCACGCCTGCCATCAGAGCGCGCTGCAAAAAGGGCAGGGTCAGAAAATCCTGCAAGAGTTCCATTTACTGTTGCTCCATTTACAGGGTCCTCTTGTGGTCGTGTTTGCCGTGACCGTAAGCCCTGGACAGGCAATCCTCACACAGCGCTGCGGAGGGATGACCGCACCCGTAAAGCGTCCGGTTCATCACGATCACGTAAGAGGCATGGTAGCGGGCCACATCAAAATCGTGGGTGATCATGGCGATGGTGGCCCCGCTTTCCTTGCGATAAGCCTCCAGCATGTGGTACATGTCCTTTTCACCCAGAGCGTCAATCCCGGTGGCGGGTTCATCCAGCAGGATCAGCTCAGGCCTTCGAACCAGCGCACGGGCAAGGTAAACCCGCTGGAGTTCTCCTCCAGAAAGCCGCCCCAGTGCACGCTCTGCCAGCCTCTCTGCTCCCACCCTTTCCAGGGCTTCCAGGGCCAGTTTGCGTTCGGGTGCCCTCAGAGGACCAGGCCAGGCGCGCCGCACCCCGGACAGCACCAGTTCCACTGCCAGGGCGGGAAAGGAACGGTCAAAGGTTTTGATCTGGGGCACATAACCAATCTGGGTGGGGGTGCTTCCAGGAGGTTTTCCCAGCACCCTGACCTGCCCGCTTTCTGGCGTGACCAGACCCAGCAGGGTTTTCATGAAGGTGCTCTTGCCCGCACCATTGGGACCCACCACGGCCAGAAAAGACCCGCTGGGAATTTGCATTGTCAGGTTGTCCAGGGCCACAAAGTCGCCAAAACGCACACGGAGCCCCTGGGTTTCGATCGCCGCTTCCTGCATCAAGGAAACAGTGTACTCCCTGGCGGGTGCAGTGCATATGAATTGATACACACTTATCAAAAGAGTAAATTTGTGGGTTTGCTGGGTGGTTTTTCTGGTGGGGCAGAGGAGAAAGCTCTGGTCTGGCCGTTTGTTTTCTGCCTTCTGCTTTCTGCCTTCAGCCTTCTGCTGCTCCAGGGGTTGACGAACCAGAGCAGCTTTAATACAATACTTGAGCTTGCAACACGGGCAGTTAGCTCAGCGGTAGAGCGTCCGCCTTACAAGCGGAGGGTCGGGGGTTCAAATCCCTCACTGCCCACCAGAAAAACCCCTTCAGATTCTCCTGAAGGGGTTTTTGATTTGTTGGATCAATAGATTTCACCCAGTTCTCGAAGAATGGCATTGTCCCAGAAGTGATCCATATCATCCCAGTAGCTTTCCGGTTCTCTGAAGGGAAGGTCAGGTTCAAGCAGTTGAAATTCTTTTTTCATATCCTGATAAGAATACTTGGATTCTACAGTAGCGGCATCGAAGTATAAAGCCAAACAATACATGAAATTTTCAAGAGTTGTATTGATCAATTTTATTTTAGGACCATGGGCAATAGTATCGTCCATGAGCTGATATACCAGGTACACCTTGTCACTTTTGGGAAAACAGCCTATTCCTCGATGATCTCCTCCTGTAAACCGTATAAATTCTTTGTTGTGAATTGATAAAATTTGAAAATTGTCTGGATCTCTGAAATAGAGGCCCGAACTCAATAGATCAAGCACCTTGCTCCCAACAGGAAGGCCTGCTTTTGTTAAAAATTCCAGATTCTCTGAACCCAGCTTGCTGATTAAAGGATGATCAGTTCGCATTTGGACCAGGAGAGGATCCAAGATTTCCTGAATTTTTTGTATTTTTTGATCATTCATAGTTGTCTTTTTGCTTGATGGGATAAAACAACATCTGGCTCTGTTGCCTTACTTTTTGTCCTCATCCTCGAATTTCCCCTTGATGGAGTTGTTCTTGGTGGTTGCCACCACGTCGTTGGTGTCCAGGTTGTAGCGGATCACCTCTGCGGTCAGTTCTTCTTTGCCCTTGGTGGACCGGGCAGGATTCTGGGCGGTGCCTTTCAGGATCGCCACATTGTCCTTTTCGCTGTACTCGACCTCATCGGCGCTGCTGGTGCGTTCGCCGCTGGTCAGTTTGACGTTGCCCTTTAAAACGGTGGTGTCCTTGTCCACATCCACCACCAGTTTTTCACTGGTTCCGGTCAGTTTGCCGTCTTTCTGTTCGCGCTCGAAGGTGATGGGACCATCAATGTTGGCAAGGCCGTCTTTCTCGTCGTAGACCAGTTTGGCCCCGGAAAGCTGGGTTTTGCCCTTGGTGATTTTCAGGCCCCCTGCGGTGCTCTGGGGCTCCAGGGTGGGGCAGTCTCCATCGTCGTCCTCATTGGCTTTGCCAGAGGACATCTCCAGGTGCCCGTCCCCGCCTTCTTTCTTGTCCATCACAGCCAGTGGGGCCTTGATGCGGTTGTCGTCAATGGTGGCCACCACGGCTTCTTCCGAGGGATCATAGAAAATGCCCTTGGTGATGGGGTCCTGATCGCAGAAGATCGCCAGACCGGATTCGTCCGGGCCGCGCTTGCTCATGATGATCACTTTGTCTTTGCGTTCCAGCGTGAAAGTCGGCGCAGTGTCCTCTTCCTGGGCGAGGACCGCTGCACCGACAACAAACAGAAGCAGGGAGGTGAGGCGCTGGATGGGTTTCATGTCAGTTCACTTCCATGCTTCGGGTTTCTGGTATGTAAGAAAGCGAGAGGTCTTACAGATTACTTGAACTGGGCCTCGGAGAATTCCACGTTGCCTTTGAAGATGCGCACGGTGTTCTTCTCGGTGTTTTGCTCCAGCGTACCACCCGAAACGGTGGTCTTGTTCTTGGCGTTGTAGCTCTTGGCAGGAGAACCAATCACAATGGCGCGGTTGGCCTTGTCATCGTAGTACACGGTGGTTCCGGTGGTGGTGATGTCTCCATCCACGAGTTTGACGGTGCCTTTGACCAGCAGCAGTTTCTTGTTGTCGTTGGTCAGCACGCGGGCTTCGGTTCCGGTGATCACCAGTTTGTTGTCTTTGGCGTCTTTGGGGTTTTTGACCAGTTGGGCGTTGCCGGTCAGGATGCCCAGTTCTTTCTTCTCATCGAAGACCAGTTTGTCGCTGGTTCCGGTCTGGCGTCCGTTGACCAGGCTGACTTTGCCCGTGGAGGTGGAGATGTTGGTGTCCACATCGAAAGACATCTGGTTGGCCTTGACGTTCACAGGATCATCGCCGTCTTTTTCAGGGGCAAAGACGCTGGTGGCTGGGCCTTTCAGCACGCCCTGTCCGGTCTCCTCGGAGTAACTGAGGCTGGGGCCTTCTGCGGAGAGACGGCCACGGCTGACTTTCACGGTGTTGGTGAATTCAGCGGTTCTCAGGCCAGCGGCTTCGGTCATGGCTTTGCCCGAGGGGGCAGAGAACACAGCGTTCAGGCTGGTGATTTTCAGGTTGCTGACCTGGGCCTGCACGGGTTCTTTTTCGGTTCCGGTGAAGGTGTAGGGTCCGTTTCTGACATCCCCTTTGAAGGTCTCAGAAGCGAATTTCAGCAGTCTCTGTTCTTTGGTGTCTGCTGCCAGGGCAGTCACGCCCAGCAGGGCAACGGCAATCCATGCTCTTTTCATTTTTCATCCTCCGGTTTTTCTACGATTTCACCGTGCACGCATTTTTCAGGTGCGTCCAGATCGCTCACGAGTTTGGGTTTGGTCATCTGGGTTTCCGGTCCAAGGTCAAAAGGAGCGGTGATGGCATCTGCAGTCATGTCCGTGTTGGCGGCACGGTACTGCACACGCTGACCCGAGAAACCACTGGCCTGGTCAATCGTGACGTCTTTCTGGATTTTCAGTGTGGTGCACTGTTTAGGAATGTTAAGGACAGCTTCTTTCATGTGCAAGTTATCTGTCCGATCAATTTCAATTCCCGGTGCAGTGATGGTCATGTCCAGCGTGCCTTTGACCATGCGTTTCCCGCTCTGGGTGCCATTCAGAACGGACTTTCCCTCGATGGGATCGTACTGAATGGTGTTGCTCTGGAATTCCCATACGGCGTCAGGGTCCTGTTGCGGGTACAGCTTCATGCTGACCCCAATCAGTTTGACCCCCTGAGCGGCCTGTACAGCAGGACTGGGCAACAAAGCCAGAACCAGACCCAGCAACAACAACCCCAGGAATGCCCAGGAAGCATAGCGTAGCAAGATGTTTTGACCTCCGATAAGTAGTGTCCTTGATCAGGACATGAAAAGCGTGAAGTGCAGGTAAGGGTCTTTCACCGTAACCCCTGCCACAATGGTTTGTTAATGTGGGAGGCTGTTGTTTTCAAAATCGGCTCACTGGGTCAAAGTTTGACCTCACAATGCAGGAACAAAGAAAACATCCTTTTTTGCATGTTCTGTGCAGTTGCAGGATGTTTTTGACTTGATTTTACAGATTCATTTTCCCAGCAGCAGTTTCAGGAAGGCCTCGTCGCTCCAGTCTCCACCTTCTCCAAAGCGCACCACCACAACATGCTCGTCTGGCAGCAGGTAAAGGCGCTGGTTGAAGGCTCCAGCGGCCATCACCACATTTTGAGGGGCACTGGGGGCAATTTGCTGCTGGTCTTTGCCTGCTTTTGCCAGTTGCACAGGCACTTCATCGCCAGCATCCAGGGTGCCATTGAAAGGGACGTTCAGCCACCAGTTCAGGCCATAAGTGGAAAGTGCCTCGCTGCCCTGAAAGCATTTTTGCAGTTCTTGTGCAGGAAGAACCTGTTTCCCATGCCACTGTCCTTTTTGCAGGACCATCTGGCCAAAAGTGGCCCAGTCCCGTGCGGTCATGCTGGCACTGCCTGCCAGATTGGGGTTGCCTTTCTGGTCCCTTTGCCATGAAGCTTTCACCCCAAGGGGATCCAGGATGTGCTTTTGCAGGTATATGGCGGGATCCAGCCCGGTCTTGCGCTTGACCACCTCTCCAAAAACCGCCAGATGCGAATTTCCATACATGAACACCTTCCCTGGCTCTGCAGCCAGCGGTGTGTTAATGGCTGTTCCATACATGTCCTTGTTCAGGCGCACGATGCTGGGTCCAATTTTCCCCGGAAGTCCACTGGTGAAATGCAGCAACTGGCTGATGGTGATGCTGGATTTCTGGGGATCTTGCTGCCATTCCTGAACGCTCTGGCTGACCGGTTCATCCAGCTTCAGTTTCCCCTCTGCTTGCAATGCTACTGCGATGGTGCAGGAAAAACTCTTGCTGCCACTGGCCAGGATGTGTTCTCTGGAAAGGTCAAAGCGGTTTTCGGCTTCTGCAAAGATCTCTTTTCCATCCTGCAGCACCAGCAGAGCACTGCCCCGGTGGCTCTGGGAATAAAGGGCAGCAGCCTGAATGTTTCTGAGGTCCAGGGCCTGCCCCTGGGAAGCCAGCAAAGCCACAAATGGGAGTGACAGCAACACATCCTTCAACAAGTTTCGAATCATGCTTCTTGGATGGTGCATTTTGTCTGGAAGTTCCAGGGTTTGCTGTGAACTGTCTACTGTGAACTTCTCAGGTTCAGCATGTCCCTCCTGTGCTGTTTCCTGCTTTAAAATGAACCCCTGATGATTGACACCCACTGCCATCTGGATTACCTCGAAGACCCCCTGCAGGCCCTGAATGAACTGGGCCTCACCCATGTGGTGGCGATTGGCGCAGACCCCGAGCATGCCCGCAAGGTGATTGCCCTCAGTGAACAGGATGCCCGGATTTCCACGGTGGTGGGCCTCCATCCCACGGATGCCTTACAGGACACGCCAGAAGTGCGAACAGACCTGGAAGAACTGGGCAGGCATCCCAGTGTGGTCGGAGTGGGGGAGACCGGACTGGATTATTACTGGGATGCGGCTCCAAAAGAAGTGCAGATTGCGGCTTTCGAGTGGCAACTGGACTGGGCCAGACGCACCAGCAGACCGGTCATCATTCACACCCGCGACAAACAGAACCGGGAGCAGGCCAGTCTGGATTGTGCGGAGGTTCTGAAGAATGCCGGCTGGAACCAGGGGATTCTGCATTGCTGCAACGGACACATGGGCCTGATTGAGGCGGGTCTGGAGCTGGGTTTCCATGTCTCTTTCGCAGGAAACGTGACCTATAAAAATGCCCATGAACTCAGAGAGGCTGCAAAAGCCGTGCCTCTGGACCGCATTCTGGTGGAAACCGACGCGCCTTTTCTGGCTCCCATGCCCCACCGTGGAAAATCCAACCGTCCAGGGTACACCCGTTACACCCTACAGTTTCTGGCAGAATTGCTGGACCTTTCAGAAGCAGCCTTCGAGCAGATCACCGTGCAGAATGCCCGACGGGTGTACCAGATCCAATAACCCCCGATCACCCTTTCCCTTCATCTGCGCTACGATGGGTGCAACATGGCGAAAGTAGAAGCAGGAGAACGCATCAAAGTGGAATCTGCGCCTCAGAAGGTCTACGAGGCGTTCATGGATTTTGAAAATTACCACCAGTGGTGGCCCGCAGGATGGGAATTCACCCTGATCAAGGGTGGAAATGTCGGGGCAGAGGTGATGCTGGTGCGGGGCCGTCTGCGCCTGATGTTGACGGTGGTGGATGTGCGTCCAGGCCGGGAAATGCAACTGCTGATTGAAGGGGACCTCAATGGACGTTCCACGTTCAAGTTCGAGTATCAGGGCGGTCAGACAGAAATCAATTACCAGATGTCCTTGCAACCGCGTTCCATGAGCCTGATGCTGCTGTCCAATGTGGTGCCTTATGGCAAGGGTGTGGAGAAGACCATCCGTCAGGCTGTGGAAAAATTGAACCAGCAACTTCCTGCCCGTTCTTAATCAGTAAACTTGAGCGAAATGCACTCACATCTTGTGTTCAAGCTATTGACACATGAATGAGTGAGGTTATAATAGCTACTGGAGTTGGTTGACACTCAAGCCTGAGGCAAAACTGAGTCATGCGCTGGTCATGTCCGGTGGGTTTTTTCAGGTGAGAGACAGCCAGCGTACTCACAGAAAGATTTGTTTTGGAGGTTCCACCCATGCTGAAACCCTATGGTGATCGTGTCGTGATCGAATTGGTGCAAGACGCCCCCACCACCCGTGGCGGTATCGTTCTTCCCGACAGTGCAAAAGAGAAGCCCGTGCGCGGCAAAGTCGTGGCTGTGGGCCAGGGCAAAACCCTGGACAACGGCACCCGTGTCCCCGTGGAAGTCAAAGAGGGGGACGTTGTGGTCTTCGCCAAATATGGTGGCACCACCCTAGAAATTGAAGGCACCGAATACACCATCCTGAACGAGCGCGACATCCTCGCCATCGTTGAGTAAGCGTTTCGAGTCTCAGTTCATCCTGAACCTTCTCTCTGTGCTGTAAAGGAGTAACCCATGCCCAAACAACTGATTTTTGATGAGCAGGCCCGCCGTTCACTGGAACGCGGCGTCAATGCTGTGGCCAACGCTGTGAAAGTGACCCTTGGCCCCCGTGGTCGCAACGTGGTGATCGAGAAGAAATTTGGCAGCCCCACCATCACCAAAGACGGCGTGACCGTGGCCAAAGAAATTGAACTCGACGACAAACTCGAGAACATTGGCGCACAACTGCTCAAAGAAGTGGCCTCCAAGACCAACGACATCACCGGTGACGGCACCACCACCGCAACCGTGTTGGGCCAGGCCATCATCAAAGAAGGCCTGCGCAACGTGGTCGCCGGAGCCAACCCTCTGGCCCTGAAACGCGGCATTGAAAAAGCCGTTGTGGCTGCCGTTGAAGAAATTCAGCGTCTGGCCGTGCCCGTGGAAGACAGCAAAGCCATCGAAGAAGTGGCTGGCATTTCTGCCAACGACGCCGAAATTGGCAAAGAAATTGCCAACGCCATGGACCGCGTGGGCAAAGAAGGCGTGATCACCGTAGAGGAGTCCCGTGGTCTGGCCACCGAAGTGGACGTTGTGGAAGGCATGCAGTTCGACAAGGGCTACATCTCTGCTTACTTCGTGACCAGCCCTGACAGCATGGAAGCTGTTCTGGAAGAGGCCCTGATCCTCATCAATGAGAAGAAGATCTCTGCCCTGAAAGACCTGCTGCCCGTGCTGGAGCGTGCTGCCCAGACGGGTCGTCCCCTGCTGATCATCTCCGAAGACCTCGAAGGTGAAGCCCTGGCCACCCTGGTGCTGAACAAACTGCGTGGAACCCTCAACATTGCCGCTGTGAAAGCCCCCGGCTTTGGTGACCGCCGCAAAGAAATGCTGAAAGACATCGCTGCTGTGACCGGCGGCGTGGTCATCTCCGAAGAACTCGGCTACAAGCTGGAAAGCACCACCCTGGACATGCTGGGCCGCGCCAAACGCGTCCGCATCACCAAGGACACCACCACCATCATTGATGGTTATGGCAAACAGGTCGAAATCGATGCCCGCGTGAATGCCATCAAGGCCGAACTCGACAGCACCGACAGCGACTACGCCCGTGAAAAACTGCAAGAGCGTCTGGCCAAACTGGCGGGCGGCGTTGCTGTGATCCGTGTGGGTGCTGCCACCGAAACCGAACTCAAAGAGAAGAAGCACCGCTACGAGGACGCCCTTTCCACCGCCCGCAGTGCTGTGGAAGAAGGCATCGTGTCCGGTGGGGGCACCACCCTGCTGCGCGTGATCCCCGCTGTGCGTGCACTTGCTGACACCCTGCAGGGCGATGAAGCCACTGGAGCTCGCATCCTGCTGCGTGCCCTGGAAGAGCCCGCCCGCCAGATTGCCTTCAACGCTGGCTTCGAAGGCAGTGTGATTGTCAACACCGTGCTGAACAACAAAGAACCCCGTTACGGCTTCAACGCCGCCACCGGTGAATTCGTGGACGACATGATCGCCGCTGGCATCGTAGACCCCGCCAAAGTGACCCGCACCGCACTGCAGAATGCTGCTTCCATCGGCAGCCTGGTGCTGACCACCGAAGCCATCATCGCCGACAAGCCTGAGCCCAAAGGCGCTCCTGCTCCTGCTGGCGGCCCTGACATGGGTGGCATGGACTTCTAAAAATCCTTCTGGGATTTCAACCCTCCTCCTTCTTGGAGGAGGGTTTTTGTTGTTAAGATCAAATGGGTTGTTCACCCAATTCATACACAACATGTGTATCTTACACATCAATGCTTCTGTTTTTGGGTTTGCTCCTGAATGTACTTCCCATGCTGATCCTGTGGTACCTGCACCAGACCCGTGCAGAAACCCACTGGGTTTACACTTTTCTGGCTTCCATCCCCCAGCATGTTTACATCATTCCCACCGTGCTGGTGGTGTTGTGGGCACTGTTCAAAAAGCGCTGGAGGGTCTTGCTGATGCAGGTTCCAGTGGTGCTGGTCTGGCTTTTTCTGCTGATGGGCCTGCAACTGCACTGGCCTGCTCCAGTGCCCTCTTCAAGTCTCCGGGTGATGACCTGGAACTTGCATGGAGGAATTGCAGGCATGAAGCCCATTCTGGCCACAGTGAATCAGGTGAAACCCGACCTGCTGTGTGTCCAGGAAGCCAAAAGTTTTGGTCCCAGATTGTTTGCGGCTTTGCAGAAGCAGGACCCTCGCTGGCAGATGGCACAGGGGGATGAACTGGTCATCCTGAGCCGTTTTCCTGTGGTGCAGAAGCGCAAACTGGAGTTTCCCAGCACCCCTCACATAGAGCTGGAAGCCACCGTGCAGGTTCAGGGCAAAACGCTGCACATGGTCACAGCCCACCTGGACAGGCACCGCCTGAATGCTGCCCCCTGGGACCCCCAGTTTGGGAACAAAATGCATGAACGTGCCCAGAAGGTCAGCCATGTCCGCCAGGAAGGGGTGAATGTTCTGCTGGAAGCCCACAACAATGCAAAACAACAAAACCGGCTTTTTCTGGCCTGTGGTGATTTCAACATGCCCCCTCTGGGACCCCTGTACCGCCAGCTTGAAAATCAACTTGACAATGCTTTTGCACATTCAGGATTGGGTTTTGGACACACCTGGAATGCCTCTTTCAAAGTGCTGAGGATCGACCACATCTGGACCTCTCCAGACCTTGTTGCCCGCAAAACCTGGGTGGAGGAAAGTACGGGGTCAGACCACCTGCCTGTGGTCACGGACCTGCAGTTCTGAGCAACCCTGACCCATCCCCCTGATCTTTTTCACGCTGCTCCTGCTACCATGACCTATGGACAAACAATACCCTGTTGGTAAATTATCCATCCCCGATGCACTGTCCAAGGAACTTCTGGACCAGTATGTACAGCTTTTCCAGGGGTTCTCCAGAGATTTCCATGACCTGGTCTGCCCCCTCACCGAGCAGGACCTGCACAGGCAGTACCGGGAGGGCAGTTTTACCGTCCGGCAACTGGCGTTTCACATTGCCGATGCGCATGACCAGGGGTTCAACCGTTTCCGTTTTGGTTTGACCCTGGATGTCCCGACCATTCAGCCTTTTCCTCAGGAGTTGTGGGCTGCCCTGCAGGATTACAATTTGCCTGTTGATGTGGCTGTGCACCAATTCAAGGCCGTCAATGACCGCTGGTTGCACCTCCTGAAGCATGTGTCGATGCCTGAACTGCAACGGGAATTCATTCACCCGGAAGAAGGCAAGCAGGCCATCTGGAGGCTGATCAGCAAACACGAATGGCATGTCAGACATCACCTGGAGCACATCCGTCTGGCGCTCAAAAAAGATTAATTCTGCTGTGGTACCTTGGTGCAGATGAAACGCCTGGTCTGGACTGGACTTCTGCTGCTTTCCACAGCTTCTGCCATCAATGTGCCTCTGGAGGGCTGGACCTCACTGACCCCCACCGTCTGGGTCAGTGAAGGTTCGTCCTGTTTGCTGAGGGAGACACAACACACCAAACCCTTCGAGCCGCTGGCCACCCGTGAAGATGCAGACGCATTTGGTCGCAAACTGAAGTCTGCACTGGAACAGCAGAAAATGAAAGATGTGTCCACAGAATCCACTTCACGTCTGAACCAGTGGGCCGTGATGGCTGTTTACACCATGAACAGCCAGGGCAAGGGGTATTACGTGACCCAGGTGTACCTTTCTGAAGGGGGCAAGCTCAGGACCATCACGGGCAGTGCTCGAATCACCAGCGATGACACCTGTGCTTTCAAAATGCGGGAGTTTTTGCGGTACGGGGCTTACTGATTGCTCAGCGCACCTCTTCCAACTCGCTGAGCTTGCGCACATCAATGGCCACTGCGCCGTGGTCGTTGGGCACATAGATGCTGGCAAATTTCACGTTCCAGCGGAAATCCTCGGTTTTGTAGGAGGCCCGGGCATGGATGTGCTGGGCCAGCATGTCGTCGGTGCCGTGGACCACCACCAGCAGTTCGATGTCTCTGGCCTGCAATTCGGCCTCACTGTGACCCCACAGAGGGCTTTCTTCGTCTATGGGGTGCACAATGGTCCAGGCCAGGGAGAAAAACTCCACCTGATTCCTTTCCAGTTTGAGAGGATAAAAGCGACGTGTGCGCTGCCCATTGACCCCTTCAAATTGCACCAGCACCACCTGAACGTCCAGTTCGATCAGTTCGTTGTGTGCCCCGTTGGTCATGCGGACCATCAGGCCCTGCCCACCTCTGTAAGGTGCAAAGATGGCATTGTTGCTCCAGAGGATGCGGGTGGTGGGTCGGGAGAACCGGGCAAACAGCACGCCTGTGATCAGTGCGGCTCCCAGCAAGCCTGTAAAAGCCTCAATGCTGGACACCAGATGCGCTGCCAGGGTGGTGGGTGCGATGTGCCCGTACCCAATGGTGGAGAAAGTCTCGATGCTGAAGAAAAAAGCCCGCCAGAAAGTGTTTTCGATGGGGTGTTCGGTGGTCATCTGCAGGGCATCTGTTCCGCACACCATGTAGAAAAAGGCAAACAGCACATTGAGTCCCACAAAGAGGCTTCCCACCAGGGCAAAGAATTTTCCCCAGCTCAAAGACAGCAACAAATGAAAAGGGCTCAGGCTGCTCAGAAAACCCAGACCGATGCGTTTTGTGTTGAACCGTCCATCCCGGGTGAGGAAACGCTCGGTTCTCTGGGCCTGCACGGATCCAATGCCCAGGTCTTCTGCAGGCATGGTGGGGTGTAAAGTCTGTTCGCTTTCGGTCATGGGTCATCCTCTGGAACAAAAAACCCAGATTCACATTGAACCTGGGCAAGCCATCAAAACGGGTTACTTGCCTCTGGACTGAACGGCCTGATAGATCAGGATGCTGGCGGCCACACTGGCATTCAGGCTCTGGATTTTGCCCTGGATGGGAATGGACACCAGTTCGTCGCATTTGTCACGCACCAGACGGCGCATTCCGTCCCCCTCAGAACCAATCACCAGGGCCAGCGGGCGGTCATAATCCACCTGGGTGATGTTCATGCGGGCTTCTCCTGCTGCGCCGTACACCCACACGCCATGCTCTTTGAGCTGGTCGATGAAGCGGGCCATGTTTTTCACCTGGGCAATGGGCAGGTACGCGGTGGCTCCTGCGGCGGTCTTGGCCACCACGGCAGAGAGGGGAGCACTGCGGCGTTCTTCCACCACCACACCATGGGCACCCAGCACTTCAGCGCTGCGGATGATGGCCCCAAAGTTTCTGGGGTCGGTGATGCCGTCCAGCAAAACCATCAACACCTGTTCGCCCTTCTGCTCGGCCAGATCCAGAATGTCATCCACTTCACTGAAGTGCAAATCTGCCACTTCGGCAATCAGGCCCTGGTGCTGGGTGGAGCCCACCATCTGGTCCATTTCGATGCGGGGAATGAACTTGAGGGGGAGGTTGTATTCTTCCAGTTCACGCACCACGCGCGGCTCGATGCCTTTTGCCACCAGCACTTCCAGCACCTCGCCGTTGCGCAGGGCTTCAAAGACTGGGTTTCTTCCATAAATCAGCATTATGCCAGTATACGTCTTCTTTTCCAGCTTGTTAAAATCTGTGAAACAAAGTGCAGCAAAAACATGTAAAATGAAAAAGTCACTCTGATATGCGCCACCTCCATGTGGATTTAGACCGACAATTCGAACAGTTGGAGCTGCAGTTGATGCGGGCCACCCTGGGCATTGCTGCTCTGGGAAGCACCGCAGCTTACTGGGTTTCCATTGCCCAGTATTCCTGGCTGTACCATGTCACCCTGCCTTTCTTGCTGATGGCCTGGCTGATTCTGTCGGTGGTGGTGTGGCAGGTCCCCAGAACCTACCCGATCATCAAGAACATTTACCTGGGCACCACGATACTGTACCTGCTGTTGTGCCTGAATGGTTTTTTTGAGCAGAGCACAGCCCAGCCGCTGTTTCTGGCCTTCAGCCTGTGGTTTCCCGTGCAGTACATGGTGATTTATGTGCTTTATCCCAGCCAGACCGCACACCGTCTGGCCCTGGGGCTTCTGGTGCTCAGCCTGTTCAGTCTGGTGGTGCACCTGGGAACCCTCTCCAGAATCGATCCCAGCCAGATGGCCTGGCTGATTCATTTTTATGTGGCTTCGGTGGTGACCATCATGATGTCCAGATACGTGATCCTGATCAAGGACAAATACGTGCTGGCCTACCGGGAAGCCAACAGCGATGCCCTGACTGGCCTGTACAACCGCCGTTACCTGGAAGACCAGCTCAACGAGGTGGTCAGTTTTGCCGTGCGTTACGACAAAACGGTGTCTTTGCTGCTGTTGGACCTCGACCACTTCAAGCAGATCAATGACCTGTTCGGGCATGCCACCGGGGACATCATCCTCAAGGGTTTCGCCGAAGTTTTGCACCTCCACCTGCCCAAAAACGCCATTGCTGGCCGCTGGGGAGGCGAGGAATTTCTGGTGATCCTGCCCGAGATGGATTTGCACCGGGCCTGGCAGGTGGCAGAATTCATCCATGTGGTGATGCGTTCCATCAAGTTCAAGAAGGTGGGCAGCGTGACCATCAGTGTGGGTGTTTCCGAACTGGCCCCTCTGGATTCCATCCAGTCCCTGATTCAGCGGGCAGATCAGGCGCTCTATCAGGCCAAAGCCGCAGGACGCAACAAGACCATGCCCCAGTTGCAGGACATCCAGCGGGGCAGCAGTTACCCCCACAACCGCCCAGCGAAAACCCTGAATTGAATCCCCGGATGCGCCCCATGACCCTTCAGTAAAATCCCGATTTTGCTGTTCTGGGGCTTTCTTTTGCTGTGCAAAGCCGCTAATTTGGAAGCGGAATGAAACCTGTGCATGGTCTTTTGATGGCTTTTTTGCTGGTGGGCGTGTGGATCCTGATGGACCACCTGAGGGCACCCAGGGTGCATCTGGAAACGGTGCGGTCCATGCCTGCTGTGCGGCAGGTGGCCCCAGCTGCTGCGCCTCCTGTGTCTCCTGTGTCTACGGCCAGCATTCGGCCTGTTGTGGTGGGAAAAATCAACCTGAACACCGCTTCTTTGCAGGATCTGATTGAACTTCCCAGGGTGGGGGAAAAACTGGCCCAGCGCATCCTGGACCACCGTCCGTACCACAGTCTGCAGGACCTGGATGCAGTGAAAGGCATCGGGGAGAAAATGCTGCATGCCCTGGAGCCACTGGTCACTTTCTGATGCGTGTTCTGACCCTGCCTGTTTACTTGCTGGCGGCCCTGTGTGCAGGGATTTTGCTGGCAAATGGACAATTCTGGAGTGTGGTTCTGCTGCTGGCGCTGCTGTTTCTGCGCTCTGTTCCTGGTCTGATGCTGGCCCTGGTCTGTCTGGGATGGGGGTATTTTCACTCTGGATCCTTGCTGAAAACACCTGATCCCCTGCAGCCCTATTACGGCCAGAAATGGGAATTTTCTGGGGATTGGGATGGATCATTTTTGCAGTTAAAAGAACCAGCAGCCCGAATTGCGCTGGCTCCAGCTCCGAAGGTTCCAGCAGGTCATCTGGTGATCCGGGGCGCCCTGAACCCGCCAGAAGGCAAACGCAATTTCCATGCGTTTGATTACGCCCAGTGGTTGCATCTGCGTGGGGTGCAAGGTGTGCTGTATGGAGGCAAGGTGGTGTCTTCTGAGCCAGATCTGGGCTTCAAGAGCCACTTTCAGACGGGCCTGACCACCCACCTGAACCCACAGCAAGCCGCCCTGATGGTGGCCCTGGAACTGGGAGACAAACAGAACCTCAAAGACCAGCAACTGGGAGGCTGGTCCATGCAGGACGCCTTTGCCCGTGCAGGAGTGGCCCACTTTCTGGCCCTCAGTGGGCAGCATGTGGCCATTCTGGTGGGAATCCTGGAACTGCTGCTGCGCAGGTGGGGCAGCAAAAGGCACCTGTTTCTGCTGGGATTTCTGGGTGCATACCTGCTTCTGGTGGGCATTGAACCCAGCATTTTGCGGGCTGTGTTGCAAGGAACTGTGGTGTTGCTGTCCCTTTATCTGGGACGGGGCAAACTGGATTTGCTGGGTACCCTGGCCCTCACAGCTCTGGTCAGTTTGCTGTGTTACCCCATGTGGCTCTTTGATGTGGGGTTTCAGCTTTCTTATCTGGCCGTGCTGGGCCTGGGGTTTGTGCCAGAGGTGGTCAACAAACTTCCAGACCGCATTCCCCGCTGGCTTGCTTATGGTCTGGCAGCGACCCTGTGTGCAGAGCTGACCACATTGCCTGTGGTGGCCAGCAATTTCAACGCCCTGCCCTGGATCAGCCCGCTCAGCAACCTGATTCTGGGACCTTTCATGGTGGTGCTGGTGCCTGCTGGAATGCTGGCAGGTTTGCTGGGCAAACTGGCCTTCCTGATCAACCCCCTGATAGGACTGGTTCTGACGGTGTTCCTGTGGCTGATTTCTCTGTTTGCAAAGGTGCCCCCCTTGCCCTGGGGACACATCAGCCCGGCTGGTCTGGTGCTGTACTTGCTCTGGCTTCTTGCAGCGTTCTGGTGGCTGAGAAACCAACTGAATGCAGTGCGCATGCTGACCTGCAGTTTGCTGGCTGCATTGCTGTCCTGGCTTCCATCCCAGATGTTTCCTCCTTACCGCATTGTGTACCTGGATGTGGGGCAGGGAGACAGCACATTGCTGCAACTCGGGCATTTCAATGTGCTGATTGATGGAGGAGGCAGTCCAGGCAGTTCTTTTGATGTGGGCAGCAAAACAGTGCTGCCTGCACTGAGGAAACTGGGAATTTTCCATCTGGATGTGGTGGTGGCCAGCCATGCAGACACCGACCACATTGAAGGTCTTGCGGCAGTGCTGGAGCAGATTCCCACAGGAGAACTCTGGCTGGGGCACCTCAAAGAGGAAGATCCTGTTTTGCAGGAGGTCTTGCAGGTGGCTCGCAGCAAAAACATCTCCATCCGGGAAGTGCGCAGGGGAGACACCTTCACTGTGAATGACACGGCTTTGCAGGTGCTTTATCCAGAAGGTGCCCCCTGGAGCAAAGAAGACAACGACAACAGCTTGGTGATCCGTCTGGAACGTCACACGTTCAGCACAGTTTTTCTGGGAGATTTGCCAGATCCTCTGGAAAACAAACTGGGTGTGGGTCCGCTGAATGTCCTGAAGGTGGCACACCATGGCAGCAGGCATTCCAGCAATGAGGCTTTCTTGCAAGAAATACACCCCCAATATGCAGTGATCAGCTCTGGGAAAAACAATTATGGCCACCCACATACAGAAGTGTTAGAACGCTTACAATCCATGCACATCAACATGCTCAGAACAGATCAACTTGGAGCCATCATGCTGTACCTGCCCTGAAGAACACCTAAATCATGTTTAAGAGGCCTATCAGACTTCCTAAAAACCCAAATGGTTTAATATGCTCAAGGAGGCCATTATGAGCCAGGAAACCCCCACATTGAAAGAACGTTTTGGTAATGCAGTTGAAATGACCAGAGAGCGTTTTCACCAGACTGCGGACAAAGTGCGCTCTGGAATTCATGAAGTTCGTGCTGAAACCGCACCCCACCTGATCGAACAGACCACCGAAACCGTCAAGGCAAAAGTGGATGACCTCAAGTCCAAAGTCCACGACATCAAAGCCAATGAGCGCATGCAGAGCATGATGAAGCCTGTTGGAAAAGTGGCTTCCAAACGCAACCTGCTGATTCTGACAGCACTGGGACTGGGAACTTTGTTCCTGGTCAGACGCCGCAGAACCCTGGCCTGATCTGTCCCCCCTTTCCGCCCCGAGATGGTCTCGGGGTTTTTTGAATTTGACTGGATTTTGAGCTTTTTCTGTTTTGAGCTTTTTGCTGCAGATGCATCAAATCCAGCATTTTTTACAGCAAAACAAGCACATTCAGAGTCAACTGAACACAGGAGGATTCCATGACTGCCCAGAACAAAGACCACAAAGACCCCCTGACTGAAAAAGTCTCTGAAAAAGTGGCACAGGCTGCCCAGACGGTCAAAGAAAAAGTGGAAGAACTCAGTGAAAAAGCCCGAAAGGAATTTCACGAAGCCGATTTTGACAACATCCGCGAACCCGTGATCCGGGTGGTGGAGGATGCCAAAGTCAAAGCAGACGCTCTGGCCACCGACGTGAAAGAGTTTGCCGCAAAAGCCCAGGACAGCACCCTCTGGAAGAACCTGCAGACCGAGCGCAACAGAAACTTCCTGCTGGGAGCGCTGCTGCTGAGCATTCTGGCCATTTTGTTCCTGCGCAGGCGCTGAATTTTTCAGTCCCCACAAAGGAGGGAAACATGAAACTCTTGCTGCTGACCGCCCTTGGTGTTGGACTCGCTTTTCTGGGCAAAAAGTGGCTGGGAAACCGCATGCCCAGACCTCTGCAGGCCCTGCCCAGTTCTGCCCGTGAACACAGTGAAGATCAGGTGGATGCTCTGATTTCCCCTGCGGGAATCCATTGATTCCTCAAATGTAAAGACCCCAGAATGCTCTGGGGTCTTGTGTTGTTTGGTGTCAGTTTGATGTTGTTGCAGATCAGGTGGTGTATTCCCCATTGATCTTCACATAGTCATAGGTCAGATCGCAGCCCCAGACAGTGGCCTGCTGGTCTCCCAGGTTCAGGTGCACATCGATCAGGATGTCAGAGCCTTTCAGGTAATCTGTGAGGGCCTGCAATTGGCCAGTGTCAGAGTTGCCCCGGTCATAGACCATCAAATCTCCAAAAGAAATCTGCACTTGATAGGGGTCAATCTGGGTGTCCTGGGTGTCCACCTTGCCCAGGGCCATGGCGATGCGGCCCCAGTTGGGATCGGTCCCGAAAATGGCGGTTTTGACCAGGGGGCTGTTCACAATGCTCTTGGCCAGGGCTTTGGCATCCCTGAAAGAATGGGCACCCTGCACCCGCACCTCGATCAGTTTGGTGGCCCCTTCTCCGTCGCGGGCAATGTCCTGAGCCAGTTCCATGGCCATCTGGGTGAACACAGTCCGGAACTCCTGCAGGTCCACCTCTCCGGCCAGTCCGTTGGCCATCATGGCCACAGTGTCTGAAGTGGAGGTGTCGGTGTCCACACTGACCATGTTGAAAGACAGATCCACCACTTCACGCAGCAGGGTTTGCAGGGTGGCGGGCTCAATCTGCGCATCGGTCACAAAATAAGAGAGCATGGTGGCCATGTTGGGTTCAATCATGCCACTGCCCTTGGCCATGCCCACCAGCACAGCGTCACCAATCTGGGCGGCCCGCACCTTGGGACGGGTGTCTGTGGTCATGATGGCGACGGCAGCCTCTTCCAGATGGCCTTCCTTGAGTTGCTGCCCCACCCCCTGAATGCCTGCCCGGATGATGTCTATGGGCAGCTGACGGCCAATCACACCTGTGGAGGAGGGCAGAATGTCTTCAGGCTTGATGTCCAGCTCTGCAGCCACCAGACGCACAATTTCACGGGCGTTCTGGATGCCTTGCTCTCCGGTGGCGACATTGCTGTTGCCACTGTTGATCACAAAAGCCTGCAGGATCCCGTCTTGCACATGCTCCCGGCCAACGATGATGGGGCTGCCACAGAAAGCACTTTTGGTGAACACCGCTGCACCTGAGGCAGGCACCTCCGAGGCAATCACGGTGAAATCGAGCAGGTTCTGTTTGATGCCAATGTTTTTGGCACAGACTTTAAATCCTCTGGGTTGAAACGCTAAAGTCATGGATGCTCCTTGGGATTTCAGCATGGGGACAGAACAGTGCAAAAAGCTGCCTCTGGCCGCATGTTCTGGTGTTAAAGGGTGAACCGTTCAGGGAGGGTGAATCCTCTGGCTGCCCAGCGGTCCAGTTCATCAGAGATGGTGCCACTGTGGATGTCCAGCACCTCTTGCAGCACCGTTTTGCTTTCAGCAGGAAAGAACACCCTCAGGGTGGTGGTGGGGATGGGGGAGATGTAAGCTTCCATCTGGGCTTCAGACATGCTGGGAAAATGCAGTTGCAATTCCCTGCGGATGTGCACTGGGTCCAGTTGCTGGTTGTACTGCTTGTGGGTGTGGTAATGGATGACGGTCTCAATCAGAACGACGGTGTATGGCTCCAGATCTTCCTGAGGCAGGTCTGGAAAGTGCAGGTGCTGCACATCCAGGCTGCTGGGCTGAACACTCCAGAAATTTTTTGGATCGTTCAGGCAATCCTGAAAGGAATCCAGGCTGTTGCCAAAATACCCTTCCTGTCCCAGATGCTCTGCATACACCTGAATCAGCGCTTTGAAAGAATGCACTTCTGGAATTCCAAGGACGGCGTGCTCCCCGGACAGCACCAGACCTGCCTCTGTTTCAGAAGCAGGCGAGGTGAAATGGAAGAAGTGTTCAATCGGGTGGTTCATGCTGATTTCATTCTAGGGGTTCTGTCTTCCCAAATTCATAACGGGATTGTCAGGGCGTCACAGCAGGAGCTTCTGGGGGCACGCTGTAGTCCTGCTCTCCTTCCAGACCCAGCATCACATCCAGGTTCTGCACAGCGGCTCCAGAAGCCCCTTTGCCCAGGTTGTCGAGCCTTGCCATCAGGAGCACCTGTCCCAGTGCAGCATTGCTGAACACAAAAATCTGCAGCTTGTTGGTGTCATTGAGCGTCTGGGGATCCAGCTGAGGCTCTGCGGGTTTGCCGTGCTCGAAAGGCATCACTTCAATGAAACGCTGGCCCCTGTAATGTTCTGCCAGTGCAGCATGGATGCTTTCTGCCGTGGTGCCTGCTGGAAGGGTTCTGAGAAACAGGGGCACCTGAACCAGCATCCCCTGACGCCACGCCCCCACCGAAGGGGTGAACAGCGGAGCAAATTGCAAAGTCCCGTATTTCTGCATTTCGGGCAGGTGCTTGTGGGCAAGCCCCAGAGCATAAGACTTGAACAGCCCGGCCAGGGGGTGTTCTCCTCCGCGGCCTTCCATGGCGTCCACCAGTTGCCGTCCTCCTCCGCTGTATCCGCTGAACCCCTGCACGCTGATGGGCGCATCGGCAGGAATCAGGCCAGCATCCACCAGAGGCCGTACCAGGGCAATCATTCCCGTGGAATAACAGCCAGGGTTGGACACAAAGCGGGCACCCTGAATCTCTGCTTTCTGGGTGGGGGTCATTTCGGGAAAGCCGTAGGTCCAGCCCTCCGCCACCCGGTAAGCGGTGCTGGCATCCAGCACACGAGTGGTTTCGTTTTCGATCATGCTGACGGCTTCTCTGGATGCCTCGTCGGGAAGGCACAGAATCACCAGGTCGGCACTGCCCAGCAGACGTTTGCGCTCGTTCTGGTCCTTGCGCAGGGCAGGATCAATGCTGATGAGTTCCAGATCGTTTCTGCCTTGCAACCGGGAGCGAATTTGCAGGCCAGTGGTTCCGGCCTCTCCATCAATAAAAACTCGGGGTTTACCCATGGTCTTCTCCTGCAGTGTCGGATTTGGACAGCAGAACCAGCTGATTTAAGCGGTCTCTGCTGCTGGCATCCAGCGTGCCAGTGGTTTCCTCAATGTACCCAGAATCCAGTGCTTCCAGAACCTCAATGTCTATGAACCCGCTCAGGGTTCTGAGCCGGACCAGATGGCCCGTCCTCACACACAACCAGTAAGACCTGTTCGGTGTAAAGGGTTCCAGCAGCACCAGACCTTCCTGACCTCCCTGCAAGACGGGAAGGTCAAACAGATCCAGCTGGGCCATGACATGGACTTGATGGTCTGCTGCATTTCCAATCCAGAACATCTGGGGATCTCTGGGATGGTCCAGCAGATCCGTTCTGTAAAGCAGGGATCCATCATCAGGCCAGATCAGCCGTCCCAGCAACTGGTTGTGTGGAGCTTTTCGGTGCATTTCAGGCCTCTGAAAAAAGAGACAGGGCGAGGTCACCCCAATGTGTCTGCCTCGCCCTGAAAAAGGTGTTACCAGCGGACGTTTTGCCCGCCCATCACATGGTAAATCAGGGCTTTCTGGGCATGCAGGCGGTTTTCGGCCTGATCAAAGACCCTGGATTTGTGGTGTTCGGTGGCTTCCGGGACCACTTCCTCGCCGTAGTGGGCAGGCAGGCAGTGCAGAAACACCCCGTCTGGTTTGATTTTTTCCAGCATGGCAGCGTCCACACAGAAACCCGCGAAGGCTTTGCGTTTGCGGTCTGCTTCGGCTTCCTGGCCCATGGAGATCCACACATCGGTGTAAAGCACATCGGTGTTTTCCAGGGCTTCTTCGATGCTGTTGGTCAGGGTGATCTTGGCACCCGCTTTGATGGCTTCCAGCAGCACGCCACCATTGGGTTCGTAGCCCACCGGGGTGCAGACGGTCACGTGGGCTCCGGTCAGCACGCCCATGTGGATGTGGCTGTTGGCGAGGTTGTTGCCATCTCCCAGGTAGGTGACTTTCAGGCCAGAAAGGTTTTCTGTGCCGAAGTTCTCCTCAATGGTCTGGTAATCTGCCAGCAGTTGCACGGGGTGCAGAAAGTCAGAGAGGCCGTTGATCACAGGAATGCTGGCGTGTTCTGCCAGTTCGATCAGGGTGCTCTGCAGGTACACGCGGGCCATCACGCCATCCACCCAGCGTTCCAGGTTCTTGGCCACATCCGAGACGCGTTCACGGGTGCCCAGACCAATTTCATTGTTGGTGAGGGTGATGGAATGCCCCCCAAGCTGGTAGGTGGCCACATCGAAGGTGGTTCGGGTGCGCAGGGAGGCTTTTTCGAAGATCAGGGCCAGGGTCTGTCCCTCCAGGGGTTTCAGACCTTTAAATTCGCCGCGCTTCATGGCATGGGCGGTGTCCATGAGGGCGCGGTATTCTTCAGGCGTCACGTCCAGATTGCTCAGGAAATCTCTGCCAGTGAGTCGGGGGGGGAACTTCGTCATAGGTTAATGATTATACATAAAATTTGTGGTTTTTGAATAATTATTTGTGGAAAGCCGAGGGCACAGGGCTGTTCAAAATGATTGGGAAGAATGGTCTTGAGAGATTCCAAATCCCGGAAGAGCACCCTTCAGTGCAGCAAGTTGTGATTTATTTTGCTGTGCTGCATGTCTTTTGTACGGAACAACTGTTTTGGTTCTGTATTGCTCTCGGCCCTCGGTCCTGCGCCCTTGGCAAAATGCCCAGCAAACTGGGCTTTTCCTGGGCATTTTTGACAAAAAAAAGGGGCGCGATAATCGCGCTCTGGATGGTGGAAGTTCAATGGGTTGTATCTAGGGTTCCCCGGAGGATGGATGGGGTGATGGGTGATCAATGGTTTGGGATGGGTTATGCATGTCCTCTTTGCGCCCCGAGTATAGCTTAACCTGTTTGGGGTCAGGGATTCATCACATTTTTGGCTTAAGGGGTTTCCCGTAAATGTGTCTAAAGACTCGGTTAAGGCAAAAATGTGAAGCCAGAAAAGCTGAATTTTTGTGCACAATGGCGGTCAAAAAATGTGTTTTTAAGGTTCTGCTGCACAACAGAAGTGGGCCATGCAGAGAAAATCTGGAAGCTGAAAGCGTGTCACCTCAAAATTAAATGAGAACCAACTGAAACAAAGCTGGAGGCACTTTCAGCCAATCAGGAGCGTTTCTGCATCCAGAAGTGTTCCAATCCTCCCGAGCCCTGACCCAGATCAGGAGCATGCCTGATGGCTTCCTGCAGGTAAGCATGGGCCTTTGAAATGGCCATGTCCAGAAGACTTCCCAGAGCAAGATGTGCAGCAATGCTGCTGGAGAGGGTGCATCCTGTGCCATGCAAATGCCGGGTGTGCTGTTTCTGGGCTGGATAAAACGCCATCTGGATCCCATTTACCCACAGAGCATCCACCAGGATTTCGCCTGAGCCGTGCCCTCCCTTGACCAGAAAAGTGCCAGTGTCTGGGACCTGTCCTCCATACAGCACCTGCAATTCAGGCAAATTGGGTGTGATCAGGGTGCACAGGGGAAACAGCAGGGTTTTCAGGGCGTGAATGCCCTCGACTGTCAGCAGGGTTTTGCCACTGGAAGACACCAGCACCGGATCCAGTACCACAGGGCTTCTGGTGCCTTGCAGAACTTCAGCAACAGCCTGGATGATGTCTGCGTTTCCCAGTGCCCCAATCTTGATGACCGCAATTTCAAAATCTTCCAGCAGGGCCTCGATTTGGCGTTGCACCAGCCCTGCAGGCAGGGGAAAGACCTCCTGTACCCCCAGGGTGTTCTGAACGGTGATCAGGGTGGGCACGGTCAGGCCGTACACCCCGTGGGCATGGAAGGTTTTGAGGTCGGCCTGGATGCCTGCTCCACCACTGGGATCCGATCCAGCGATGGAGAGGGCCACAGGAAGCAGGGCTCTGGAGGTCATGGTTTCAGATTGTAGCCGACCCGAACCTTACAGGAAGCCCCATCTGACAGGTTCTGGATTTCTCCATTGACTTGCAGGCGCTTTTTTTGCTACACCTGTAAACGTCACTCGGGGTGCCGACTTTTACAGCGGCTGAGAGAGCAGAAGCTCAACCCGTGGAACCTGATCTGGTTTGTACCAGCGGAGGAAACGTGACCAGCACACACCTTTACCCTGAAAATTCAATGTTTTTGCAGTGTTTGTGTGGTCCCCTGAAGGAGCGGATCATCTGAACTGATGCTTGCATGTCCTCATCAAGGGGGATGTGCTGTCCAGCCTGATTTTGCGTTGCCCGGATTCAAACCCGGGTGGGTCCTCTTTTGTGTCGTTTTTTGGAGGTTTCATGCAGACCATCACCACCCAGCCTTTTCCCGCCAGCCAGAAAAAACACGTGCAGGGCAAACTGCACCCGGATGTGCAGGTGCCCTTTCGGGTGATCTCGCAGCATCCTACGCTTGAGATGTGGAATGGGGTTTCCCGCAACACACCCAATTCAGACGTGTGGGTTTATGACACCAGCGGTCCTTACACCGATCCAACAAGGCAGGTGGATGTGTATGCCGGGTTGCCCCCCATCCGCAGAAACGGGCTGCTGGACCGTCAGGATGTGGAGGTTCTGCCAGAATTCTCCTCTGAATTCACCCGCAACCTGCTGCAGGACCAGAACACCTTTCCTGCAATTCCCCTCCCTCTGAAAGCAAAAGCAGGCCGCAATGTGTCCCAGATGCATTACGCCCGAAAAGGCATCACCACTCCAGAAATGGAATATGTGGCCATCCGGGAGCAGGAGCGTCTGGAAGGCATGCAGGATTATTTGCAACAACACCCCGGAGAGGGCTTTGGGGCCTTCATTCCCCGTGAAATCACCCCCGAATTTGTGCGCTCAGAAGTGGCCAGGGGCCGCGCCATCATTCCAGCCAACATCAACCACCTGGAGCTTGAACCCATGATCATCGGACGCAACTTCCGGGTGAAAATCAATGCCAACATCGGCAACAGTGCGGTGTCCAGTTCCATCGAGGAAGAAATTGAGAAGATGGTCTGGGCCACCCGCTGGGGAGCCGACACCATCATGGACCTGTCTACAGGCAAGAACATCCACCAGACCCGCGAGTGGATCATCAGGAACAGCCCTGTCCCGGTGGGCACTGTGCCCATCTATCAGGCACTGGAAAAAGTGGGGGGCAAGGCCGAGGAACTCACCTGGGAGATCTACCGGGACACCCTGATCGAGCAGGCAGAGCAGGGCGTGGATTACTTCACCATTCATGCCGGGGTGCTGCTGCGCTACATTCCCCTGACCGCCAGACGGCGCACCGGAATTGTCTCCAGGGGCGGATCCATCATGGCGAAATGGTGCCTGGCCCACCACCAGGAAAGTTTTTTATACACCCACTTTGCAGAGATCTGCGAGATCATGCAGGCTTACGATGTCAGTTTCAGCCTCGGAGATGGTTTGCGTCCCGGTTCGCTGGAAGATGCCAACGACGCCGCCCAGTTTGCAGAACTGCACACGCTGGGAGAACTCACCCGCATCGCCTGGGAGCACGACGTGCAGACCATGATTGAAGGCCCCGGTCATGTCCCGATGCAGCTCATCAAAGAGAACATGGATGAACAACTGAAGCACTGTTTTGAAGCGCCTTTTTACACCCTCGGGCCGCTCACCATGGACATTGCCCCTGGTTACGACCACATCACCTCGGCCATTGGTGCAGCGCAGATTGGCTGGTATGGAACGGCCATGCTGTGCTACGTGACCCCCAAAGAACACCTCGGGCTTCCAGACAAGAACGATGTGCGGGAAGGGGTCATCACCTACAAGATTGCTGCCCATGCTGCGGACCTCGCCAAGGGGTTTCCGGGTGCCCAGATCCGGGACAATGCCCTCTCCAAAGCCCGTTTTGAATTCCGCTGGGAGGACCAGTTCAACCTGTCTCTGGATCCCGAGCGGGCCAGAAGTTTCCACGATGCCACCCTGCCCGCAGAAGCCGCCAAAACCGCCCACTTCTGCTCGATGTGCGGCCCCCACTTCTGCTCCATGAAACTCACCGAGGACATCCGGCGGGGCATGCAGGACAAATCCGAGGAGTTCCTGGAAAAAGGACTGAACATCTACCTGGACCCCGAGGTGGTGGGTTAGATGGCTCCTGCACCCAATCCCAGGCTTTATCTGGTGGCCAATTTCACCCCAGAAATGCCCGAAGCGGAATACCTGCAGCGCTGTGAGGCGGCTTTGAAAGGAGGGGTGGGCGTTCTGCAACTGCGGGCCAAGCACGCTGAGGTTCAGACCCAGATCCGTCTGGGAGAAGCCCTGCGGGACCTCACCCGCAAATACAGCGCAACCTTCTTTGTGAATGACCGTGTGGATGTGGCCCTGGCGGTGCAGGCAGATGGCGTGCATCTGGGACAGCAGGATTTGCCTCCCCAGTTTGCCCGGACCCTGGCCCCAGACCTCTTGATCGGACGCTCCACCCATGCCCCCAAACAGGCCCTGCAGACTGTTGCAGAAGGAGCGCATTACTTTGCCGTTGGCCCCATCTGGAAAACCCCCACCAAAGCAGGAAGGCAGGCTGTGGGCCTGGAATATGCCCGCTGGGCTGTAAAGCAAAAACTGCCCATCCCGTTTTATGCCATCGGAAATGTCGATCTGGACAACATCACCGATCTGGTGATGGCCGGAGTGCAGCGGGTGGCGGTGGTGCGGGCCATCCTGAACGCCCCCGACCCCGAGCATGCCGCCCTGGGATTTGGCAAAGTCCTGGAGCTGGTTCATGCAGGTTAATGGACAAACCCATCCCCACCAGGAAGGCTTAACCCTGCTGGGTTTGCTGGGAGAATTTGGGGTTTCTGCAGACCGTGTGGCCGTGATGGTCAACGAGCAGATTTACCCTGCTGGACAGATTCTGGATGTGCCCTTGCAGCCCGGTGACGTGATTGAGATTGTGAAGGCGATGCAAGGGGGGTAGACCCCACCCGCTTGGGCTGGACTTCGTCACCCCTTCGCTCCTCCCCTAACGAGGGGAGGTTGGTGGTTTACGAGATTCCTGAGCCCCTTCGATTCCCTGACGAGGGGAGGTGGGTGGAAGCTGAGATGGATCAACAAAACAACACACAAACCCCAGAAAAGAGGTTTCAAATGGATACACTGACCATTGCCGGACAGCAGTTTCAATCCAGGTTGATGCTGGGCACCGGAAAATACCGGGATTTTGAAGTGATGAAAGAGGCACTGGAGGCCTCTGGAACAGAGATTGTCACGGTTTCCATTCGCAGGGTGGAGGTTGGCGCAGCAGGTCATGTGGGCATTCTGGATGCTCTGGACCTGTCCAGATACCAGCTTTTGCCCAATACGGCAGGATGCAAGACCGCAGAGGAAGCCGTGCGGGTGGCCAGGCTGGCCCGTGCCCTGACCGGAACCAGCTGGGTGAAGCTGGAGGTCATTCCAGATGCGGCTTTTCTGATGCCGGATCCCATTGGCACATATGAAGCGGCAAAGGTCCTCTGTGAGGAGGGTTTTGTGGTGCTCCCTTACATGCCTGCAGATGCTGTGCTGGCAAAACGCCTGCAGGAGGTGGGTTGTGCCACTGTGATGCCTCTGGGTTCCCCGATTGGTTCTGGTCAGGGCATTCAGAACCGGGCCAGCATTGAGGTGATCCTGAAAAGCGTCACGGCTCCCGTGGTGGTGGATGCAGGTCTGGGGGTGCCTTCCGAGGCAGCTCAGGCCCTGGAAATGGGGGCCAGCAGTGTGCTGGTCAACACTGCGATTGCAGAGGCCAGAGACCCTGTGCGCATGGCTGCTGCATTCAGGGATGCTGTGAAAGCTGGAAGGGAAGCTCACCTGGCAGGCCGCATGCCTGTTCGGGAAAATGCCAGCCCCAGCAGCCCGGTGCAGGGCGTGGTGCGCCTGATGAACCCGGAAGTTCCCGTTTAGGAGATGACTTTGAAAACCGAAAAACATGTGATGGTGGTTGGAGCAGGCATCGTGGGTAGCATGATTGCGGTGCAACTGCTGGACCTGGGCTGGCAGGTGACTTTGCTGGATGCCGGGTTTGCTGGGCAAGCCACCCGTGCAAGCGGCGGCATGTTGGCCCCCACCAGTGAAGCCCATTCCCTGCCTGTGTCCTGGCGCGAGAAAGCCCAGCTGTCTTTGCAGCTCTGGAAAACCTGGCTGGAGCGTTTTGAAAGGATGGGGTTGGATGTGGGCTACATTTCCAGTCTGGCACATGCTGCAACCCACCTTCAGGAAGCAGAACAATTCAAAAGCAACTTGCAATCTGCTGGCCAGTGGACCGAAGACAACCCTGAACATCCTCACGGGATGGCCTTCTATTCAGAAGAAGGCAGCCTGGATCCTGTTCAGGTGTTGCGTGCCCTGCATGCCCTGGTGCCTGTGACCCAGGCAGAAGTGAAGCGCCTGTGGGAAGACGGGCACACCATCAAAGCCGACACCTCTTCTGGCGAATTGCAGGCCGATGGTGCTGTGCTGGCCTGCGGAGCCTGGAGCAACCGTTTTGGCATTCCAGTGCAAAGCAGACAGGGACAGGCTTTGCTGCTTGAGGGGGAGCATGTAGACCATGCCACCTACAAGGGCAGAGGATACATGGTGCCCAGGCAGGGAGCCACCTATGTGGGGGCCACCGAGATTGACACCTGGGACACCACCCCCACCCATGGGGCCAGAAGCACCTTGCTGGCTTATGTCCAGCAGCACAAACCTGACCTGCAAGAAGTCCGGGTTCTGGACCACAAAGTGGGTTTGCGTCCCCTTTTGCCCGAGCCCATGATTGCCCCCCATCCCAGCCTGCAAAATGTTCTGGTTGCCACAGGACATCACCGCAATGGCATCTTGCTTGCCCCGGTTACTGCTCAGCGGGTGATGCAGCTTTTCATGCAGGAATCACCCCCCTCTTATGGGGTCACCGTACACTGAAAAAGCACCCCCCAGGACCCTTTACCTCCTCCTCAGGTCCCGGGGGTGTTTTTTGCTGTTTACCAGTTGATTTTGGTGGTGCTCTTGCTGACCAGGCGGTTGTTCTCGAAGTAGGAGACATCCACACTTTCCTGAATGCGGTCAGACAGGTTGGCAAAGCCAGAGAGCAGTGAAGTGCCAAATCCCATGATCTGGCGCTCGTAACTGTCTTTTGCGAAAGAGCCCAGCATCACCCCAGCCAGTCTGAGTTGACTGGCGTAATTTTTGTAGTAATCTTCGCCCACCCACTGGAAACCCGTGAGGGCACGGCTTCCGAAGTAAACCTGCTGTTTGGAGGGAGACAGGGCCTGATCTGCTTCAGGCAGTGCATTGAGGGCATCGCTGCCCAGACCCACCATCAGGAAGTTCTGGTGGATCTTGAAGCACACCTTCATGGCGCTTCCCAGCATGCCATTCAGGGCGGCCATCTGGCTCATGGTGGCGTTTTCGCTGTCCTGGGCGAAGTCCAGACAGGTGATGCCTCCATCCAGACGCTGCACCTTGAATTCGGGTTTTTCGGAGGTCATGGAGGTGAAAGGATCGGGGTCCACGGGATCCACAGGCCCTGAATCTTCTGAAGTCATTTCTTCAGGGGGGGAATCCAGATCTGTGACACCATCGTCCACCACGGGTTCTATGGTGTTGGTCTGGTTTTGCAGGTCTTCCAGTTGCTGCACCAGATCGTCCAGCAGGGTTTGTGCTTCATCCGGGTCTTTGACCTCCAGACCAAACAGCACACCCAGTCCGGTCAGGCTGGACAGGGTTTTGCCAGAGGAGGCAGCAGGGTAGAGGGTCACCACTTCGGTGCCCAGTTGCGCTTTGAACTGTTCGTAAGATTCGGGAAGCTGGCTGCTGAGTTCTGGAACCAGACCCACCAGGTAATCCAGCCAGCCCTGGGCATTCACGGCACCCACGGCGTATCCTTGCACGCCAGGCGCAATCAGGGTGTTGGCATTGAAATTGGATTTGGAGTACGCCAGCAAACCCCGCAGCTCTGGGGTCAGGTTCTGGAAGCTGAGCACACTGCTGCCTTCCATCCCTGAGGCTGTGAATTTTGCCGAGAGGCCCAGACCCTGCAGGCTTCTCATGGCGTTGATCACTTCGGGAACGCTTTCCAGATCGGATTTGGGCACTTCTTTGAGGGCAAGGTTCATCAGCAGTTTCAGGTTTACAAAAGCCCTGAAGTTGCCTGTGCCATCAGCCATGGTGCTCTGGAAGCTCTGCTGCCTGGAAAGGCTGTCCAGTTTGCTGTTCTGCAAGCGTTTGAAGAATTCCCGCAGCAATTGCGGATGCGAACTGACGTAAGCCAGACCATCCTGAAACCCGAAGTAAAAATCCTCCTGTCCGAAGAACACATAGCGGCCTTCCTGCAGGCGCACGGGTTTCTTGCCGTCTTTGCTGGCCTCTGCCAGCAGTTTCTGCACCTGTTTCTGGGAGGCTTTGTCCACACGGGTGACGGCCAGCACCTCCACATCGTTTTTGACGGTGTGCACCGACAGGCTGGCCTCGGTGCCCAGCCCACCCCAGATCAGGCTTTGCACCAGTTTGGCCTCGTCGTATTCCAGACCTGCGTCCAGCAGGGTGCTTTCCAGGTCCAGCAGGGTGTTGATTTTGGGTTTGACCTGCTTCAGGTCGTTCAATTCAAATTCTGCGAGGGCGGTTTCAGGAACATAACGGTTCAGTGGTGCAGCCAGCGAGAGGCTTCCGGCAAAAAGCAGTGAGGTGAGCAGTATTTTGTGTTTCACCCCTCCATTTTATACGGCTGTCTCACTGGGGGTCCAAATGCTGGTCACACAGTTGTCGGTTGGTTTTGGGGCAATCCCAGCGTTGCACCTGCCGGGTCAGCAAAAACTTTTGCAACACCGGTCTCGAGAACACAAAATCCCGTTTTTCTGCAGACACATGGCAGGACCAGCACTCTGACAGGGTGGCTGTGAGGTCCGGGGTGTGGCTTGCAACCTGAAAACTCTGCACATTCCAGTTGTCCATGGCTCCAGAAACATTGCCCCGACGCTGCATCACATGGATGGTTTCAGGGTTTTCCCTTGGGATCATGTGTTTTTGCGCATCCAGCAGGTACTTCTGGTTGGCGCTCTGTGCCTTGTAATTCTCAATCACATACAGTGCATCCCCAGAAGTCGGATAGGCCCGCTGGTTCTTCACAGCCTCCAGCGCAGGCAGGCTCACATAAAGCTTGCGAACCATGCCATCAGGACGGTCCACCACGGCATAAAGGGTCATGGTGGACCGGTAATTTTCAGGGTAGGGCAGGGCTGCTGCTGCCGCCACCGCATCCTCCTGAGGACTGGGAATCCCTGCAGGTGTGCTGGAAACCAGCAGGAGTCCAGTCAGGGCAAGTTGTGCCACGTGCTTCATGGTTTTATTTTATGCCCAGAACCTGTCTGCAAAAGCACAGGCACTGGGCGTTGCGTAAATCAGCGAGGGATTTCCACAGCTTTCTTCATGGCGGGGGTCAAATAAGAGCGCTCTCCAAACAGCACTTCTTTCTTGGTTTTTTGGGCAAAGAAAACCACTGTGGCATTTTTGATCATGTCTCCACATTTGAAGCCATAGCCCACTTTGGAGTGGTTTTCATTGGGTGTAAATGTGACGGTGATTTTTTGTTCAGGGTTGGTGCACCTTGAGGGTTCTGTGATTTTTTGCCAGCCTTTAATGTTCCCCAGAGGAATGGTCATGCTGAAACCATCTGGAAGCTCAAAAGTGATGGTTTGGGCAACGGATGAATTCTTGCTGATCTGCTCCTGTACATAGATTTGCAAAGGAGGAGTGGCCTGAGGCATAGAGGTCAAAATCATAAGCAGCATGTGAGGTTCCTTTCGTGAGATTGCTTTAAGGATGGATTGCATTGAAATCTTGGAACGTGAGCAGGGGCATTTAAAGTTTTTGGTCGGTGGTGTAGTAAATCACATCCTGACCATCTTTCGCTGAGAAAGCACTTGTTTCGGCCGGTTTGTTGGGGCACTGCCTGATCTGATATCCAGAAACCTTTCTGTATACAGGGATGCGCCATAGGGTCACTTTTGTTCTTGGGGCGGCGGTGACATTTAAATCTTTGGTGACTTTGTAGGTAACTTTCAGACCGATGCTCGCTTTAACTGCCGAAACATCAAATCCTCCTGTCGCAGAACCCTCGAAAGACCATTCTGTTGTAAAGCGCTGAGACAGAGCAGATTCATAGGTTCCATTGATCATTGCAGTATAGTATTGTTTGGCGTCCTGCACGATGACTGAAGATGTGACTTTTGTTGAGACCGGACAGGCAGGAACAAATTCTTTGGTGGGTGCCTTGGGTTCCAGCGTCCATTCTTCCAGAATGGTTTTCTGGGTCAGCTGGCTTCCCTGGTTTGCTGGGAGATCCTGGGTCTGTTTGCTGCAAGAGATGAGTGCAAGTGGGATCAGTGATGCAAGAGCAATGGTTTTCATGGGTTTGCCTTCAGGAGCGCAAGTGCCCTGGAATCAGGGCACTGCTGATGTCAGGAGTGGTATGGCATTAAGAAATTCCTGATGTGTCCATCATAGGTTTCTGCATTCATAAACCACATTCAAAATGGACCAGATGCAAAAATCCTGCCCATCAGGACAGGACCACAAAACCTGAACCACAAAACCTGAAAAGGGTTTTACAGTTGTGCAGGATCCAGCAGCAGGGGCGTTTCGCTCTCAAACGCTTCTGCATATTTCACACCAGCGAAGGTGCCCCAGTACATGTTTCTGGCCCTGCGGCGCTCAACCACCTCTGGGGAAACGGTTTCAGAAACGGCTGGACCCGTGAACTGGGTCACGTGGGCCAGCACGCAGGCCTCCCACCTGTCCTGCACAGCACTGGTGTCTACCAGCACACTGGCCTCAATGGGAAAATTGCCCTGGTACAGCAGCACCCTGCGCACCCTGTGGGGATCTCCCTGCAAATCGGCTTTCTTCAGGCCTGCCAGATGCACGGCTTCTTTGCAAAGGTGGTAACTGCCCACATGGTCCGGGTGACGGTCCTGCAGGTGGGGAATGAACAGCACTTCGGGCCTGAGGTCCCGCAAAGCCTGGGCGAGTTTCTGCACCTGTTCTTTCACAGGACGCAGGGCTCCATCGGGCGATTCCAGGTTGCCCCTGAAGGCCAGACCCATGATTTCGGCAGCGTCACGGGCTTCCTGCAAACGCTGCTCGGGGGTGCCCAGGGTGCCCATCTCTCCCAGAGAAAGCTCCAGGATACCTACGGCATGTTGTTCTGCCAGACGGATCAGGGTTCCCCCTGCACCAATTTCGGCATCGTCCGGGTGGGGGGCAATGCACAGGGCATAGAGATTTTGCAGCTGACCGTACACCTGACGCATGTTTATTTGGCCTCTCTGGGAGAACCCAGACGGCGCTCGGTGCCTGCCTGCAGGCGCTTGAAGTTGTCCCGGTGGGTCCAGAGGATCAGCAAAGCCAGACCTGTGGCTGTGACAATTTGCCAGAGGGGATCTCCGTGGTAAATCAGCAGCAGCACGGCAGCAATTCCTCCCATCATGCTGCCCGCCGAAACAAAACGGGTCAGGTAAATGATGCTGATGGCCAGGATGGCTGTGCCCAGACCAATCAGTGGATTCATCACCAGAACTGTGCCAATGGAGGTCGCAACCCCTTTGCCTCCCTTAAAGCGCAAGAAGACACTGTAATTGTGCCCCAGCACAGCGGCCAGAGCACAGGCTGCCAGAAAAAAATCCGACACACCCAGGGTGCGGGCCAGATACAGGGCAATGCCCCCTTTGAAAACATCGAAAGCCAGCACCACCAGCGCAGGTCCCCAGCCAATGTTGCGCTGGATGTTGGTGGCACCGATGTTGCCAGAACCGACTTTGGTGATGTCGATGTTGTACATCCTGGCGATCAGCAGGCCAATCGGAATGCTTCCGAACAGGTAAGAGAGCAGCAAAACCAGAATTTCCACACGTCACCTCGAAGACAAATTGGGGTCCTTCACTTGAACAGAGACATCAGGCCCACCAGCAAGGGGGCCAGCACCAGGGCAGGCAAGAAAGAGCCAACCCGCACCCGGTAAGGGGCATCAAAACTGCCGAACAGCAAATTGAAACTGATCCCGGTGATCATCAGGCCTCCGGTTCCGGTGATGAGCAGCACGCTGGGATCGGTGGCAGGGCTGGGTAGGGCGGTTGCCAGACCTCCAGCAGCCAGACTCAGGATGCCCTGCACAATCAGAACGACAATAGCAGAGAACCCCACCCCCATGCCATACACCCCGGTCAGGGCCACTGCAGCAATGCCATCTAAGGTGGCTTTCAGAATCAGGGTGTTGGGGTCCTGCTGCAGGCCGTTCTGCAGGCTGCCGATCACCGTCATGGGACCAATGCAGAACAGCAAACTGGCGGTCACAAAGCCCTCTGTGAAGCGGCCTTTACCTTTGAATTTCTGCTTGAGGGTTTCTCCCAGGGTGCCCAGGCGTTCTTCCAGTTGCAGCAGTTCTCCGATGACTGCTCCCAGAGCAAGGCACACCAGAGCGGCAATGATGCCGGGCAGGATGCCAATTTTCAGGCCTCCCAGGCTTCCGCCCATGTCGATGGAGATGTACAGGGTGGTGACGGCCAGCACCTGCATCAGGGTGTGGTTCATGCGCTCGGGGATGCGGCCCCCCAGAACCATGCCCAGCAGGGTGCCCACAATAACGGTGAAGAAGTTGATCCAGGTGCCACTTGTCTTCAGGAAAAAATCCATATTGCCACAATATAACCTTAAAAATGTGCTGCCATCCGCTTGCAGCAGACAGCCCAGTGCAACCTTGAAAAGACAGGACAGGATCCAGTGGTGCTTTTTTGCACAAGGTCTTTACTTTTGCCTGACATTCATGGTTATAATCGAACCAGATGCCACCGATTGCGCCAAATTGTATCGGCTCACCGTCACTCCTCAAAAAAGTGATTGAGAATCAAGACCGCCTTGTGCGGTCTTGTTTTTTTGGCTGGCATGGGAGGTTCGCATGACTTTAAACGACCAGTTGCGTCATCTTCCGAAGTTCCTGACCGTGCGCGAGGTGGCAGATTTCACCTTCTGCCATGACCGCACGGTCAGACGCTGGATTCGCTCCGGGACCCTCAGTGCCCTGGAGACTCCGGAGGGATTAAGGATTCCCCGCAGGGAACTCAAGCGCTTTCTGGGTTTGCAGGAAGCCAGTTGACGCAGGTTTTTTAAAGTTTGTTGCTTTGTCCCTGATGTGCCCCTGTTCCCACAGGGGTTGCTTTTTGCCAGGTGTTTTGTAAGGTGTTTTTGTCCCTGGAGAAATCCAGTACACTGTTGTCTCGGGGACTGCTCCGAACAGGACCGTTTCTCAGGAGGACAACATGGACGCCACCCTCATTTTTGGAATCATCACAGCCATTGTTGTGGTCGGGTTTTTTGTGGGACTCCCACTGTTTGTGCTGAACTCCCAGTACGACGAACCCAAGCGCGGCGACGACTACTGAACCGCAACAGCACTGGACAGCAGAAGGTCTTACAGGCCACCTGCTGTCCAGTCTGGTTTGGTGTGGGTGCCATGCGCTTTATATACTGTGTGTTCATTCATGTCTGACCTCGCACGGCTTTTCCCAGAACTTCACCCATTGCAAAACCAGTTTCAGGCCCAGCAGCAGGATCCCGCTCTTGCACCAGAAGAAGCAGAAAAGCTGGCTGTGCTGGCCTGGCAGTCCGGTCTGGTGAACCTGACCGTGCTGCTGTGCGAAAAGGCCGGAAGCCAGATGAACCTGCTGAAAGCCATTGCTTTGAACAGACAGGGAAATCCAGAAGCTGCCCTGGAGGTGCTGCAGGGTCTTTCTGGCAGCCTCTCCCTCATTCACCAGGGAAGCAGCCTGTGGCAACTGGGCAAACTGGATGAAGCCCTGGAAGTGACCACCGAGGGGTTGCAACAGGCACGAAAAGAGCGCAATGGGAGCGCCATCATCAGTGGGGTGTGCATTTCAGGGGAAGTGCTGCTGGACCTGCAGCAGCACAAACCTGCAGTGGTAGCTCTGGCAGAAGCTTTTAAAGTTGCAGAACTCATAAACCAGGAAGCCGATCCTTATGCCCTTGCCATCACTGCAGAGGCCCACATCCGCTGGGGGCACGCCAGAAAAGCCCTTGCCACCACAGAAAAAGTTTTTTCCCGCACCAGACCCCATGAACTGGGCCATTTCCGGGCAAAAGTGACCCTCAGCAAACTCCAGCCCGAAGTTCTCCCTGAAGCCCTGCAGGTTGCAGAAGTTCTGGGATGGGGTTACTGGGTCAAACGCCTGACACCTTAAGAGGTTCGGGTGGCCAGTTGCTCCAGCAGGGTCAGAATCTGTTCGGCCACCTGCTGCTGGGGGGCTCTGGAAAGCACTTTGCGGATCAGGGCCAGACCTGCACGGGCCTCCTCGTCTGCAATGGTCTGGGCGTATTGGATGCTGCCTGATTCCTGCAACCAGCCCAGAATCTGCTGAATGTCTTCGGTCTTTTTCTGCTCTCTGGGAAGGGTCATGACCTGCAAAAAGGTGTTTTTTTGCTCTGGGGTGGCAAGACCCAGCCAGTGCAGCAAAACCAGGGTGCGCTTGCCCTCCAGCAAATCTCCGGCAATTTCTTTGCCATAATCTGCAGGGTCGCCAATCAGGTTCAGCACATCGTCCCGGATCTGGAATGCTGCACCGAGTTTCAGTCCAGCCGCTTCAATTTCGGGATCGGGTTGCAGACCAGCGGCCAGCATGCCCAGCCTGAATGGAGCCACCACCGTATAGTGGGCGGTTTTCAGGTGCACCATCTGCAGGTAATCCGCTTCTTTCAGGTCCCAGGTGTTGTGGGTGACCCAGCTCAGGTCCACATGCTGGCCTTCTGCGGTGCGGTGGATGGTGTCCAGGAACTCCTCGAAAGCCCCTTGCACCCCTGCCTGATGCACCACCTGCCACATGTAGATGTGCAGGGCATCTCCGGCATTGAGGGCAAGTGGAACCCCATGCAGACGGTGCAGGGCTGGAATGCCCCGGCGGTCTTCGGAGTCGTCTTCAATGTCATCGTGAATCAGGACCCAGTTCTGGAACAGTTCCAGTGCGGCAGCCAGAGGCAGAGCCTGCGACACACTGCCCCCGAAAGCTTCCGAAACCATCAACAGCAACTGGCTGCGCAGCATTTTCCCGCCCCGCTGGGGATAATCCCGCATCAGGTCATAGAGGTGCTGGATTTCAGGACGGGCATGGGTTCGGGGAAGCAAGTGGTCAATGAAGTCAGCAATGAGATTGCGCACCCGAGTATTCTAGACCATCCACCCGGTTTTTTTGTCCGGTGTTGCAGGGGCTGTCACATCCCCGTAAGAACAACCCCCGTATCCTGAAGTCACACGCAGGTCAGAGGGATGCACCACCAGGGAGGTTCACCATGAAAGATGGACGCAGTCTCGCGATGATGGTTTTGCTGGGTCTTCTGTCGTGCTCTGCCAGCAACAGCGGCGGAAGCCAGAATTTCACGATCAGCACCACTCCAGGCAGCCTGACCTTGCAGCAAGGACAGAGCAAAGAGGTCAAAGTCAATGTTCAGCGCACAGGTGGGGATTTCCCGGTGCAGGTGGAACTGGAAAATGCACCTGCAGGTTTGACCGCTGCCCCCCTCACCATTCCAGCAGAAAGCCAGCAGGGCACCCTGACGTTCACGGCCTCCAATGCAGCGACCCCTGGACTGTCCACCACCGCCTTGAAAGGCACGGCTGCAGGTGTCACCAACACCATCTCTTTTGATGTGACCATCCAGGGCACCACGCCCGTGGATCCTGATCTGAAAGCCTTCCCTGGAGCAGAGGGTTTTGGGGCCAGTGCCACAGGGGGCAGGGGAGGAAAGGTCATTTACGTGACCAACCTCAATGCAGATGGTCCAGGCTCTCTGCAAGCCGCTCTGGACGAATCCGGGAAACGCACCGTGGTTTTCAAAGTCAGTGGTCTGATTGACACGGTGGTCAGCATCAGGCGTGGAGATGTCACCATCGCAGGTCAGACTTCGCCAGGAGGCATCACCCTGCGGGGCCTGCGCATCGAGAATGATGATTCGATCTGTGAAGCTGATGGCTGCCCATTGCCGTCTTTCACCCCCAGCAATTTCATTGTGCAGTTTCTGCGCCTGAGGCCCGGTCTGACCACCGATGATGGTTTGCGTTTTCACCGGGCAAAGAACGGGATTGTGGACCATGTTTCTGTGGGCAATGCCCAGGATGAAGCCGTGCAGGTGTCCTTCACCAGCGATGTCACCATCCAGAATGCCCTGATTGCCGAAACCCTGGGAGAACACGCAGATCTGGGGGGCATGCTGCTCAATTACTCTGATCCAGACCGGGGTTTCCCCCTGACCCGGATTTCCATTCACCACAACACCTTCAACCGCATTGTGGGCCGCCTGCCAGAACTCAGCCGGGAAAACCCCAGTGCAGACGGCACCACCATGCAACTCGAGGTCTCCAACAACCTGTACTACGATCCGGGCTTCCCCATGTGGATTGGCAACACCAGTCAGGTGAATTCCCCCAACGAGGGGTACACCAGCCATCCGCTGTATTACCAGGCAAACTTTGTGGGCAACCTCTATTACGGAAACAGCACCAACCTGAAAACCGGGATGTTCACCCTGGAAGGGGCATCATCTCCAGACTCGGGTTACCTGCCTGCCAACACACCCACACGCATTTTCATGCAGGATAACCACATCAACCTGTACTCCGGGGTGAAGGATTTTCAGCTGGTGTATTGCTGCAATGATTTTGAACAGGCGGTCACAGACATGGGCATGCCTTTTGCTGCGTCAAATCCGGTGTGGGCGCAGAACGTGAGACACGACTTTCCAGCCATCAGCTACACGCCCGCAGACCAGCTCAGAAATTACGCCGTGCAGAACGCTGGAGTTTTCCCCAGAGACCCGATGGACACCCGCCTGATGGATTTTGTGCAGAAAGGGATTTTTGATCCGGCCCCCAGGAGTGAGAATCCCAAAGCGGACACCATCAAACTGCCTGCCTCATTGCCTGCTGCCCCCTTAGATACAGACAGTGACGGCATGCCAGACACCTGGGAAAACGCCAATGGCCTGAATTCTGGCGTTGCAGACAACAACGGAACAAACCTCTCCAAAGCGAAACTCGGGGTGGAGGGCTACACCAACCTGGAAGTGTACCTGTCAGAACTGGCCCGGCAAAGGGTGCAAGGAAAATAGCGTTTACCAGTCGATTTGCTGACGGTTCTGGTAAAAGCTTCCGGTTCCCCTGACCTGCTCTGCAAGCCAGACGATGCCAGATGCTCCTTCCTGAACGCTGCCCGGAGCATCTGGTCCTCCCATGTCGGTCCTGACCCATCCTGGACACACCGCATTCACCGAGATGTGCCCCCGGCCTGCACGGGACAGCATCAGGGTGATGCCATTCAGGGCCAGTTTGGACAGCCGGTATGCAGAGGTGCTGGGATGCAGGTCTTCCCACGCTCCCATTTCACTGGACACATTGATGATCTGTCCTTTTCGTTTTTCCAGCAGGGGAAAAAGGGCCTGAGAGATTTCCAGGGCAGCAAAAGCATTCACCTCCATGGCCTCCCGGAAAGCATGGACAGGGACCTTCAAAATGTTCTGCCCTTCATCTGGGTAGATGCCTGCATTGTTGATCAGCACATCCAGCCCCCCATGCTGATGTTCCAGCCAGGTTCTGAGCTGCTCAATGCTTTCAGAGGAGGTCACGTCCAGCGCAACAGGGATCACCTCTGGACTGAGTTGCTGTGCCGCCTGCTTTGCTTTTTCCAGATCCCGCGCCGCCAGAATGACCCGAAATCCTTTGCCCAGCAGTTGCCTGCACACTTCAAAGCCAATTCCCCGGTTTGCTCCGGTCACCAGAGCCAGTTTGCTTGCCGTCATGTCCGAATTTTGCCTGCTGAGAGGTGGGGTGAGTGTGCATTGGGGTGGATTTGCTGGAAAGATGCCGAGGGCCGAGAGCACAGGGCCGAGGGCTTAAGGATCTGGCTTTGTCTTCGTCCTTCAAATTTGTACAGGTTTGGAAGGCAATGTGCAGGATGTGAAGAGGACTGAGTGCTTGCAAAACACTGGATGCGAACAGAGCATCGCATGGAAGTTGTATTTTGCCCTCGGCTCTCGGCCCTCGGCAATCTCCCATTCCCCTCCAGAATTTCCACCAACAATCCCATAAACAATCCCATAAACAATGCTGTTTCTTCCCGCCTGCCAGAGGTTACAATAACCAGAGTGCCCGGAGAGGGCTGCTCTGGAGGAAGAGATGTCAATAGATTACAAGAGCGCCGGTGTGGACATTGATGCTGGTAACCGCGCTGTGGAACTGATGAAAGACGCCGTCAAGCGCACCTACACCCCCCAGGTGCTGGCAGGCGTCGGGTCGTTCGGAGGACTGTTTTCGGCCCTGAACTTCAAAGACATGGAAGAGCCCGTGCTGGTGGCCTCCACCGATGGTGTGGGCACCAAGACCAAGGTGGCTGTGGCCGCACAGAAGTTTGACACGCTGGGCATGGACATCGTGAACCACTGTGTCAATGACATTCTGGTGCAGGGTGCCCGTCCGCTGTTCTTCCTGGATTATGTGGCCACTGGCAAACTGGTTCCCGAGACCGTGGCCACCGTGGTGAACGGTGCTGCCGTGGCCTGTGAGCGTGTGGGTGCAGCCCTGCTGGGCGGCGAAACCGCCGAGATGCCCGGTGTTTATCTGGAAGGCGAACTGGACCTGGTGGGCACCATCGTGGGTGTGCTGGACCGCAAGGATCTTGTGGATGGCAGCACCTTGCAAGAAGGGGATGTTTTGATTGGCGTTCCCAGCACGGGCCTCCACACCAACGGTTTTTCTCTGGCCCGCAAGGTGCTGGAAAACGAAGACCTCTTTGTGCCCCGTGACTTCCTGAACGGTGAAACTTACGCAGAAGCCCTGCTGAAACCCCACCGGGAATACGTGCTGGCCTACCGTGCCCTCAAAGATGCGGGTGTCAACGTCAAAGGGATGGCCCACATCACCGGAGGCGGCCTCATTGAGAACCCCCCACGGGTGTTTCCTGAAGGTCTGGGGGCCAGAGTTTACGAAGGCTCCTGGGACGTTCCACCCCTCTTCCAGAAAATCGTGGAGCTTGGACAGATTGAACTTGTGGAGGCCCACCGTGCCCTCAACATGGGCATCGGATACGTCTTCATGGTGACACTGGCAGAGCAGGACCTCGCCATGCAAATCCTGCGTGAAGCCGGAGAAACCCCTTACCGCATCGGGGAGATGGTGGCAGGCGAGGGCATCCAACTGGTGGGCCGGTGACCAAAAGGGTGCCACCCCCACCCACCGGATTCCGTGAGGGCAGTGACCTCACGGAATTCTGGGTGATCCGCCATGCCGAAACCACCTGGAACGCCATTCGCCGTTACCAGGGCCACACCGATGTTCCCCTGTCAGACCACGGAAAATTGCAGGTGCAGGCTCTGGCAGACCGTCTGGAAGGGGTTTCTGTGGATGCCATTTACTCCAGCGACCTCACCCGTTCCATGGACACGGCCAGAGGGATGGCTGCTGTTCTGAACAACCAGCCCACCATCCAGACCGATGACCGCCTGCGTGAAATCGATGTGGGCGAACTGGGTGGCCTGTACCTCCCAGACATTGAAGTGCAGCATGGGGAGTATCTGGCGGCTTTGCATCAGGACCCCTGGAACACCCGCCGTCCGGGAGGGGAGAGCATGGCCGACCTGTACGACCGGGTCAGTCAGGCTTTCTTCGAACTGCGCGACCGGCACAAAGGGGGCCGCGTGATGGTGGTCACCCACGGGGGTGTGGTGCGGGTGGCTGTCAGCCTTGCTCTGGGGGGCGAACTGCGCGATGTGTGGGCCAGACTTTCCATCGACAACACCAGCATCACCCGCTTTGTGCTGCATTCGGATGGAGGGAGGCTGCTCAGCTTCAACGATGCAGCCCACCTGGAAGATTTGTCTCTGGAAGACGAAGACGTACAGGTGCCCTGAAGCGGTCAGCGATCAGCCATCAGCTTTCAGCCGCTGGTTCAGCTTAACCTTCCCGTTCGTGTGTTTCAGGAACGGGAAGGTTGCTTTCTGGAAGGTCTTCATGAGATGGTTTGCTTGCATGAAGCTGCAGCTTCGCTGTTGTCTTTGCTGACCGCTGATGGCTGACAGCTGAGAGCTGAAATGTTATGTTGGTTCAGCCATGCTGATGCAACGTTTCAAGGAGGGCGATCCCAGAGCCCTGGCCCGCACCATCACCCTGCTGGAGTCCGGTCAGGACTTTCCAGAAGAGCTTCTTTCTCTGCACCACACTGCCCAGGTCATTGGCATCACCGGGAGTCCGGGCAGTGGGAAAAGCACCCTCACCGACCAGATCATTCAGGAACTGCGCAGCCAGGGAAAAACCGTGGCGGTGATTGCCGTGGATCCCAGCAGTCCTTTCACCGGAGGGGCCATTCTGGGAGACCGCATTCGCATGGCCCGGCACACCCTGGACAGCGGGGTGTTCATTCGCAGCCTGGCGTCCAGGGGGGCACTGGGTGGGGTGTCTGGCAAGACCCTGCAGGTTTTGCGGGCCATTGAGGCTTTTGGGTTTGATGTGATCCTGATTGAAACCGTGGGGGTGGGCCAGAGCGAGGTGGACATCGCCAGCATTGCCGATCACACCGTGCTGGTTCTGACCCCCAATCAGGGGGATGCGGTGCAGGCTTTCAAAGCCGGGGTGATGGAGATTGCTGATGTCTTTGTGGTGAACAAGAGTGACTTGCCCGGTGCAGACCGGGTGGTGCGTGAATTGCATGCCACCCTGACCCTGGGTGGCATGCTGGAATGGATGCCCCCCGCTGTGAAAACCAGTGCACAGAAAGGGCAGGGCATTCCGGAACTCCTCAAGGCTTTGCAGGACCACCGGGAGCATCTGGGAGCAGAGGGGCTCAGGCAGCGTCGTCTTAATCGTTTGAGGTTTGAATTGCGCGTCCTGCTGGAAGACTGGGCGCACGACAAACTCAGGGATGCTGAAAACCTGCTCCCTGAGGTGCTTTCCGGGAAACGATCATTGCAATCCCTTTTTGATTCCCTTTTCTAAACAAGTACCTGATTTTGCTTACCAAAAAATGTATACCACCTTGTTACACTGTTATTCGGATGAAACGACCCTTGATGTATCTCGTGCCGATTGCCTTTGTGGTGGCCACCCCTCTGGTGTGGGCCTACTCCATGCAGGACTCGGAACGGATTGAGAAAAAAGTCCAGGTGGGAAGCCTGGACCTGAGTGAAAAAACCTTCGCAGAAGCCATTGCTGCGCTCAAAGCTGCACCCCTCAAGGCTCCTGTGGTGACCGTGAAACTGGCAGACCAGATTTTCAGTGTTCCAGCCACCCGTCTGGGCTGGACCCTGGATTATGAAAGCACTGCAAAAACGGCTTTTGACCTGGGACAGCAGCGCACCACCTTCGAGCGGGTCCAGTACCGTTTTGGCTGGAAGAAAGACGTGCAGACCGCCGACTGGGTGGTCACCGTCAAACCCGATGTGCTGAAAAAGCAACTGGAAAGCTGGTCCAGAACCCTGGACGGCAAACCCGTGCCTGCCAGAGCCATCTTCAGCAATGGCAAGTACATCATTCAGGCAGACAAACCCGGTCAGGCTGCAGATGTGACGGCAGTGCTGAACACCTACACGGGCAATCCAGCCCTCACCAGCCTGGAAATCCCTGTGAAAACCATGCGGGCCGCTGTCACCAGAGAAAGCATCAAGCCCCTGATCGATCAGGCCAATCTGGTGCTCAGACCCATCACCGTGGTGGGCATCACCCCGGCGAAAAAGGAGCGCACCGGAACCCTGGGGGTCAACACCGTGGCAGATTTGTTCTGGGTGCGCTCAGACAAACTGGAGCTGGACCCCAAAGGCATCCAGCGTGCCATCCAGAAACTGGACGCCCTGATTGGTCAGCCTGCCCTGAATGCCAGTTTCCGTTTCTCCAAGGGCCAGATCAAAGCGGTCCCGGAGAAAACCGGCTACAGCGTGGACCAGAAGGCCGCATTTGAGGCCCTCTCCAACATGGTGCTTAAACCTGAAATGATCCAGGTGGAGGTGCCCCTCAAGGTGCAGGAACCCACCCTCACCCTGGCAGATTTGCCTGATCCCAGGAACCTGAAGCTGATTTCCAGCGGAACCAGCACCTTCAAAGGCTCCAGCCGTGAACGCTCCACCAATGTGAAGGTGGCTGCGGGAGCGCTGGATGGTCATGTGATTGCTCCAGATGAGGTGTTCAGCTTCAACAATGCCATCGGAGACATCTCCCCAGAGAATGGCTATGTGGGTGCCCTGGTGATCAGTGGTGGGCGCACCGTGGAAGGTGTGGGCGGAGGGGTGTGTCAGGTGTCCACCACCACCTTCCGCAGCATGTACAAAGCAGGCCTTCCCATCGTGGAACGCAATCAGCACGCCTACTGGGTGCACTGGTATGCGCCTCAGATGGGTTTTGAAGCTGCGGTGTACCAGCCCGGAGTGGACCTCAAGATGAAGAACGACACCGGTGCTCCCATCCTGGTTCGCACCATCACCGACATGGCCAAAGGCACCCTCACCGTCAATTTGTATGGGGTTCCCGTCAAACGCAAAGTGACCATTTCGGATGCCACCATCCTGTCCAGAACCCCTCATCCTGCCTCCAAAACCATTTATGACGCTTCACTGGCCCCCGGTCAGATGAAACAGGTGGACTGGGCTGTGGATGGGTACAACGTGCAGGTGACCCGCACCATCACGGACGGCAAAGGCACCCGCAAGGACACCATCAGCAGCAACTACAAGCCCTGGCAGGCGGTTTATGCTGTGGGCCCTGCCCGCTGAGTTCCCAGAAAATCTGAATTTTTCAGTGCAAGAAGGCCTCCAGAATTTTGATCTGGAGGCCTTCTTTTGAATGGATCTGATGTCAGGAGTGGGTGGCAGGAACGATCTTCTTGCGCAAGAGCTGCATGCGCTGTCCCAGCCGTTCCCACCAATGGGGTCTGAAGTGGTCCTTGAAGTTCAGGGTGGCGTATTCGCTGCCCACATCGTGACCAAGCTGCTCGGTCAGGAAGTAGCGGTGGTCCATGATCCACAGGTAGATGTCAGCTTCGGTGCGGCCAGGGAACTTGCTCATCACGTTGTGCTTGCGCAGGTTCCGGACCACGTGCCAGTACAGCTTGTCGTACCAGGAGCCCACAGCCTCTTCCCAGCTGATGTCCCTCTGCTCCTGAATGCCCAGGTAGTACTGTCTGGTGCGGATGTGCTCCAGCAGGATGTCGTACCGTCCTGGCGTGCTGAAGTCAATCTCGGCATGGTCAGGGCGCAGGGTGTCCAGACCCAGGTGGCGGTAGAATTCCACTTTTTCAGAGCGGATGATCATTTCACGCAGGGATTCACCAGGGTGGGGGGTGATGCTGACATCCAGTTCGATGATTTCGGCATCGATGTACTTCTGGTGGGTGCTTTTGGCCACGCTCACCCGGTGGTTGCCGTCCTTGACAAAGTACCCTTCGCCGACCTTGTACACCTGAATGGGGGGAAGCTCTTTGCCTTCAATCTGGGCTTTTCTGATGGCCACCCAGCGTTCATCGAGGTGGTGGGTCAGGGGCAGAAAGTGCTGGTCAAACTCGTCGTAGCGGTCCACGGAACCGATGATTTGCTCTACCAAAATGGTCTGGGTTCCAATATAATGTTCTCCACGCGGGTTCAAGAAGCGCACCCACTCGAAGGGAATCAGGTGGTTGTCCTCTCCACGCAGGGTGGCCAGAATGTTGTTGAGCAGTGCCTGCCGCTTGGCCTCTTCGATTTCTTGTGTTGCGGTGCTGTTGGCGTACATGCTCACCTCCTCCTTTGCTTGACGCAAGAGCAAAGTGTGAATCTTTGAGAATACCTGAGACCCGGTCTCAGGTACAGGGTCATTGGTGTGCAATGTACCCTATGCCTCCATTGTAGCGAAATATATCAGGGGATGGACAGGACTTCCATCACCCAGTAAGCATGACCACTTACCTGCTCATCCAGAACACTTACCCTGTGAGGAACACCCCATGAACTTTTTGGGGTGTGGCGGCGTATCTGTCTTGCCTCGGTGGTGTGATGCGAGGTGCCAGAAGTTGGAGGTTCATGAATGCTTGGTAAATTTTTCAAGAAGCCCTCTGCAGACAACAAAAGGGTTCCTCCGGGTCAATCCCTGACCGAACGCTTCCCGGTTTTGACCTACGGGCCTGTCCCCACCCTCAGGCCTGAACAGGTGGAAATCCGCATCTCTGGCCTGGCCGAACCCAGAATTTTCAGCTGGCAGGATCTGCTGGCTTTGCTGCAGACCACCCACACCTACGACATCCACTGTGTGACCCACTGGAGCAAACTGGACACCACCTGGACCGGAATCAGCATCCCCACACTGATGCAGCACCTCAAGGTGGACCCTGCCGCCACAGCGGTGATGGTGCACTGTTATGGCGGTTACACCACCAACCTGCTGCTGGAAGACTTCAACAGAGACCTCAACCTGCTGGCCCACACCTTCGATGGAAAACCCCTGGAGAAAGACCACGGTGGTCCCCTCAGGCTGGTGGTCCCCCACCTGTATTTCTGGAAAAGCGCCAAGTGGGTTTCTGGCTTTGAATTTTTGACCGCAGACCATCCCGGTTTCTGGGAAAAGAACGGCTACCACATGCGGGGCGATCCCTTTAAAGAAGAACGTTTCGACGACGATTGAGGGACAGAATGCCGAGGGCCGAGGGCCAAGAGCAAAGGGCAGATGCATGGGCATCAGCAGGGGTGCCTTTCTGTTTTGAGGTTTTCTCCCTGTTTTCTGGAGCCAGATCCACTAAGGTAAATCCATGAATGACTTGCCCCTGGACCTTCCTCAGGATGAATACATCGTTCCAGATGTTCTGCAGCCAGGTTTGAAACTGGTGTTTTGTGGGACAGCCCCCAGCAAAACCTCTGCTGCTGCAAAAGCGTATTATGCCAATCCACAGAACAAATTCTGGCGGGTGCTGCATCAGGTGGGACTGGTTCCCAGACCCATGAAACCTCAGGAATTTCAGATCCTCCCTGAATATGGCTTGGGACTCACCGATGTGTGCAAGCGTTTTTCGGGCATCGATTCGGTGTTGCCCTCAGAAGGGTTCACCCCGGATGAACTCACCCAGAAAGTTCGCACCTTCAAGCCCAGCGTCATTGCCTTCACCAGCAAAAGGGCGGCTCAGGAAGGCTTGCAAAAAAAGAAACTGCAGTTTGGCCTGCAACCCGAGACGTTTGAAGGTGCGGAGGTGTTCGTGTTGCCGTCCACCAGTCCTCTGGCAGATTCACACTTCAACATCGAGCACTGGCAGAATCTGGCAGAGCACATCCGGCAACTTCCTGATTCAGAACCCTCCTGATTCAGAACCCTCCTGATTCAGAACCCTGAAGTCATCTCCAGTTCCCAGAGTTTTTCCAGGCTTTCACGTCTGCGGATCACCCTGAAGTCCCCATCCCACAGGACCTCGGCGGGTCTGGGACGCGAGAGGTAGGTGCTGGACATCACGGCCCCATAAGCCCCAGCCTGCTCTAGGGCCAGGATGTTGCCGCGTTCTGGAAGGGGAAGCTCAACATCTCGGGCCAGCACATCCCCACTTTCACATGCAGGGCCTGCCAGATCAAAACGGTCTGTTTCTGGATGGTCCCACAGGGGTCTTAAAGGGTGCATGGCTCCGTACAGCATGGGCCTGAGGATTTCGGTCATGCCTGCGTCCAGCAAAACAAATTTGCGGGCGGTTTCTTTGGTGCCCACCACCCGGGTCAACAGCACCCCGCTTTCTGAAACCAGAAAACGTCCGGGTTCCACCCACAGTTCTGCCCCAAAGGATTTTGCAGCCTCAAACGCAATTTTTGCGATTCCTTCCAGATCTGCGTTCAGGCCCCATCCACCCCCAACATCCAGCACTTCCAGGTGGCCCACCTCATCTGCCAGGTGGGCCACTTTTTCAAATGCCTCCCGGAAGTCCTCGGGGTTCTGGATGGCACTGCCGATGTGCAGATGCAGGCCCCGCACATTCAAACCCGCATCTCTGGCCTGCTGGAGGGCTTCTGCGGCATGTCCCAGGGGGATGCCAAATTTGGAATGGGCTTCCCCGGTGGCCAGATGGGAATGGGTGGAGACATGCAGTTCAGGATTCACCCGCACAATGGCTTTTGCTCCAGGCTTCAGAAAATGGCATTCGTCCAGGCGGTCCAGAATGAAGGTGGCCCCCACCTGCTGTCCCAGTTCATATTCCTCCAGGGTTTTTGCGGGTCCATTGACCAGAATGCGCTCTCCGGGAACCCCTGCGTGCAGGGCTTTGTGCAACTCGCCGTACGACACCACCTCGAAGCCCAGACCCTGGTCTTTCATGCGGCGCACGATGTGCAGGTTGGAATTGGCTTTCATGGCAAAGAAAATCTTTGCACCAGAAAAAGCCTGAATGGCACGCTGGATGCGCTCGTCCAGCACACGGGCATCGTAGACATAGAGGGGGGTGCCGTGGGTTTCGGCAGCATGCAGCAGTTGTTCGCGGGAAAGCATGGAAGCATTCTAACAGCAGCCAGCAGCGTTTTGGAATTGATTCCAATAGATGTTTTGGTTTTCTGGCAGATTGTTTTCCTGACACATTGGTTTTCTGACAGAGAAGTTGATAGCATGACAGCATGACTGAACTGTCCTTTATTGCCAGGGCCTGCTATGTGGGTGAACTGGATGACTCCGATACTTTTGTGATTGCACTGGCAGACGACGCAGAAAACCCCCAACAGACTTTTGAACTGCAAAAAACCGAGACAGGCCAGAGCTACACCACTGTGCTCACCTCAGGGGCCACTTTTGAGGGCGGCATTGTTTCCCATCAACTCACCTCAGAAAGCCTGACCCTGCAGTATTCAAAAGAGGCAGAGGGAACTCTGGGACTCTCCAGCATTCAGGTGAAACTGGACCTTGACCCCATGGTGATTGACCAGATCCGTTCTGGATTTGAAGTGCTGTTCTCCTGATTTTGTCTTTTAAGACTTTTAAAATGAATGTAATAAAAATGACCGATTCTCTGGCTTGTGGTGCTAAAATCTAGACATTCAGAAGTTGATCTTTGGAGCGAAAAACCTCGAAAGTTTGATTTTTGAACAGTTTAAATCTGATCCGACTGGTTCATCTCTCGGGTCAGATTTTTTGTTGTGTTGTTGGCTTATTAGAGCATTTGACAGAAGAATAAAAGGTTGTTTCCTGGGCTGATGTTCTCTGAAACAGGAAGATTCAGAAAAATCCTCCTGTTTCACCAATCAACGCAGTAATGCGTTGATTGGTGTCTTTTTGATGGTGGTACGATTCGCTTTTTGAAGAATCATATGGCTTTCTGCCTTCTGCATTTGGTTTAAGCGGGTTTCCATTGGGCGAGACATGCCGTCCTGTGCAATACGAGGGACTGCATCTTGGTCCCTCAGCCCGCTCGCCCCTGCAGTTTTTTGCCCTCGGCTCTTGGCCCTCGGCATCCACCCAATGCTCCAGGCATCCACCCCAATTGTCCCCCGAATCACACCCCACCCCTCTGCCTCTGATACACTGTTTTATTGTGCGTTCAGCACGGAGGTTGAAATGAACAAGGGCCGTGTGCTCTGCGCCATGTCTGGGGGCGTTGATTCCAGCGTGAGTGCAGCACTTCTCAAAGAACAGGGTTACAGTGTCATTGGCGCGATGATGCGCTTCTGGCCGGACCACAAGCGCATGGATACGTTTGACACCTGCTGCTCCCCGGATGCGGCTTACGAAGCCCGTCGGGTGGCGGACCAGGTGGGCGTGCCGTTTTACCTGCTGGATTACCGCAAGGAATTCGAGGAGAACATCATGCGCCCCTTTGTGGAGGAGTACGCCGCGGGCCGCACCCCCAACCCCTGCGTGAACTGCAACACCAAAGTGAAGTTTGATGCCCTGATCAAGAAAGCCCGCATGCTGGGCTGTGAATATGTGGCCACCGGGCACTATGTGAAGCGCGTGGACCGGGAAGACGGCACCGTGGAATTCCACCGGGGCGATGATCCCAGAAAAGACCAGACCTACTTCCTGTGGGGCACCCCCAGGGACGCGATGAAGCACATCCTCTTCCCGGTGGGGGAGATGGAAAAGCCCAGGGTGCGTGAACTGGCAGAGCAATACGGTCTGATCACGGCCAAAAAGCCCGAATCGCAGAACATCTGTTTTGTGCCTTCCACCATTCAGGAGTACCTGACCGAGTACATTCCGCAGGTGCAGGGTCACATGGTGGACATCCACACCGGAGAAGTGGTCGGAGAGCACCTCGGGACACAGTATTACACCATTGGACAGAAGAAGGGCCTGAACCTTTACAAGTCCAATGTGGTGCGTTATGTGGTGCACATCGACCCCGAGAGCAAGGTCGTGTGGGTGGGCAATTACGAAGATTGCCACTGGACCACCCTCTCTGCCAGCAAGGTCAATTACCTGCTGGATGTGACCGACCTCCCAGAAGACCTTGAGGTGCAGGTGCGTTATCGCAGTCAGCCTGTGAAAGCCAGACTGCTGAAGGCCACAGAAGAGGCGTTCCAGCTGGAATTTCTGGAACCCCAGTTTGCAGTGGCTCCGGGTCAGAGTGTGGTGCTGTACAGCGGGGACCGTCTGCTGGGTGGAGGAATGATTGATTCAAGAATTCCTGAAACCCCGGCTGTGAAGTACCCCAGACCCAAAAAGGTGAAGCCCAGAAAGCCCAAACCACAGCCTCAAGCGTGATTTGCAAAACACTCCCTGCGGGGAGTGTGTTTTTTGGTTCAGATTCAAAGGGCGCTTCTCTTTACCCTGAAGAACATGGAACAGACCCGAAAGCATGCGCTTCCCCTCTTGTTGTTGGCTTTGCTGGGTGTGCTGGGGTTTTTGTGGTGGTCTCGCCCTACAGCCAGACGCAGCCCTTTGCAACTGGCCGATGAGGGTCATGGCCCCCTGATCTACCGTTCCTACTGGCTGGACATCCAGAACGCCCGTGTTCCAGCCCATCAACTGTTTGAAAAAATCACCGAAGATGTTTCTGCTTTCTGTCCGGGTCTGCTGGCCGATTTCACCAAGACCCGGGGTGCAGAGGATTTCCTGAAGGTGGGAGATGAATACGACATCCGCATTTTCGGTCCCTGGAATGGCCGGGTGAGGGTGGTGGAGATGGAAGGCCATGCTTTTACACTGGCCACCCTGAAGCCGCATCCTGAGGCAGGCCAGATCCGATTTGAGCTGGAACGGCAGGGAGAGGGTCTGAGGTTCTCCATTTCTTCCCAGGCGCGGTCCAGAGATGCACTGGTGCATCTGGCCTACCGTTTTCTGGGGGGGAACAGGGTGCAACAGGAAGCCTGGAAGACCTTCTGTGAACGGGTGCAAGAAGCCAGTGGAGGAGAGGCTGCAGGTGAATTTCACGCCGAAACCCGTGAACTTGCAACCCCGCCCCAGGTTCAGGAGGTTTCATGACCCGTCCAGAACAGCCTTTGTGGGAAGTGTACCGGGAGCGTCTGGAGCAGATCGGTGCCCTGTCCTACAACTTTGATCCAGAGAAATCTGCAGAGTACACCCGCAAAACCGGCTGGCGGGTGGATGCTTACGAGGCAGAATTGCCTTTTGAGCAACCCGGCCAGCCGGAAGAGTGGGGGCCTTTTCAGGTGGCAAAGGGCATCGTGCAGGATTACCGGTTTCCTCCTCCAGGACTCATTCAGGGGATTTATTACCCGGACAGACCGCTGGCAGAGCGTTACATGCTTTTGAAAGCCCATTTTCTGTGGATGACCTTTTTCTTCGGGGTGAAAATTGGCGGGGTGATTGACACCCTGAAAGAAACCGAAGCAGGCCAGGAGCAGATCTGGGGTTACAACTACCGCACCTTGCAGGGCCATTTTGAGAAAGGCCAGATTGAGTTTCTGGTGGTGAAAAACCTGCAAACCGGTAAGGTGTTTTTTCGCATTCAGGCCTATTCCAGACCGGACCGCATCAAAAATCTGATCTACCAGATTGGATTCTGGATTTTTGGACGGCCTTTGCAGCTCTATTTTGCCCGTGAGTCCATGAAGCGCATGGTGCAACTGGTGCAGGCAGAACTGCAGGGCAAAACCGCCCCCGAGGGTCCAAAGGTGCGTCCAGTGTCCCAGAGCGCAGAAGCCACCGAGGCTTTGAAAGACGTGAAGGACCAACAAAAAGAACAACAGAAAGAACAACAAAAGATGAAAGAGCAGGGGTCCTGACATGATAAAATACAGCATGGCAATTCGATATTTACAGAATGCGTGGCAGCATTTCAGCGGTCATGCCCGTCCCTATGAAAAGGTTGCCTTTCAACATGCTTTTCAGCACGCTTCCATCCTTCCCGTGGTGGAAGCGCTTCAAAACATGCAGAACGAAGACGGGGGCTTTGCAGCCCTCTTTGAGCCCGACAACCGCAGCACCGTTTCTTCAGCCCTGGCCACCAGCATTGCGCTGCGTGAAGCCAGACGCCTGGGCATGTCTGTCACCGAACCTGTGGTGCAATTTGCTGTGAATTACCTGCTGGAAACCCTGGACCCTGAGACCCTGACCTGGAGGATCATCCCGGAAGAAGCCCAGCAAGACCCCCATGCGCCCTGGTGGGACAACGAAGATGGCACCCTGCTGAACCGTTTCTCGGGGTGTGTTCTGAACCCCAGAGCAGATCTGCTGGGTTCCCTGTGGGCCTATCAGGAACTGGTCCCGGAAGACCTGCTGGTTCAACTCACCGACGCTGTGCTGCAGGAAGCCACCACTGCACATGAAATGCATGACCTGATCTGCCTTGCCCAGTTGCTGGGCACCGAAGAATTGCCCGATGTGTACCGGGATCCCTTGCTGGAGGTGTTCAGGGAACGGGTTTTGCCCCTGATTCCAGAAACCCGGGAAACCATGCAAGGTTATGTGTTGTTGCCCCTGCAAATTGCACCTGCACCAGAGCATCCTCTGGCTTTTGACCTGGAAGCTGCAGTGCAGGTGCAACTCGAACTCTTGCTGGAGACCCAGAAACCCCAGGGCCACTGGGAACCGAGCTGGTCCTGGGGAAACACGGAAGCAGATCAGGAATGGCGCAGCATCCTGACCTTTCAGAACGTCTTAGCTTTGCAGGCCTGGGGTCTGTGAGCTGATTTCCTGAGCATCTTCCTCTTTGCCATCCTGCAGGCTGACAGGTTCGGCTTTCTTGAATTTGTAAGCTTCCAGGAAAGCATGGTAATTCAGGTACTGGATCCAGCCAGCAGCACTCAGGGGGCCAAACTGGTCATGCTCCACTTTCTGCTGGTCTGCGTTGGCAATGGCTTCCTGACCCACTTTTATGGTTTCCTGGCGGGTTTCGGTGAACTGGTTCATCAGGGATTCCATGGAGTCTTCTTCTGATGGGTAATACTCCTGCGAGGAGTCGTTCAGCAGCTCTCCACCGTTGAACACCTTCAGTTTGTTGGTGCCCCAGCGCTCAATGGCCAGGATGTGCCCCAGTTGCTTGCGGTTTTCGGGGGTGTCTGGCAATTCGCGAAATTTGCGGGAAAGCTGGGTCTGGGTGTCTTCCAGGGCTTTCAGCAGCTGTGAGGGATCTTTCTTGCTGCCTGTGAAATCGATGAATCCGCTTCCAAAAATGTGGTAGGGGTTCTTGTCCCGCAGGTACCAGGCGAGGCCTCCGAGGGCTGCAATTCCAATGACATGTCCGGCTTTGATTTTCATGCTTTTAAGCATAAGAAATTTTTTTGCTGCAGGAAGGGGCAATTTTCACAAAATGGGAAACCCATTAGCGAACAGATGGAAACAGAGCGTTTCCTGGATGTGCAGGAAACGCCCCATTGAGAAGAAACTTTTGAAATGAAGCTTTATCTGGTCAGCGTGACTTTTTTCAGGTGAGGTGGGTTGTCCGGGTTCAGGTTGCGGGCCAGTGCCACATACCCGCTGAACAGGTAAAAAGGCAGGATGTTCACCAGGGGGTCCAGCAGGGGATGGTCAGCAGGTGGGGTGATCACCTGAGCAGCCCGGTTCAGGTGGCTGGAAGCCCCGATGGTCAGCAGATCTGCTCCGCGGGTTTCCAGGTCTTGGTAGGCCTGCTCATTCAGCGGTTGGCTGGCATCGCGGGTCTGGTAGGCCAGAATCGGGAAGCCCTGCTCAATGATGCGGGTGGGTCCGTGGCTGAATTCTGCCGTCGAGTAGGCTTCCGCATGAATGCCCGTGGTTTCCTTGAGTTTCAGGGCAGACTCGTGGGCAATGCCAAAGTGGGGGCCACGGGCCAGAATCACCATGCTGCTGGCGTAACGGTAGCGGTCTGCCGTCAGGCGCAGGCTCTCCTCAAGTTTCAGGGCCTGTTCCTGCACGTCTGGCAGGGTATGCAGGGCTTTCTTCAGCTCGGGATCCCCCTCGCCCAGCAAATGCAGGAAAGCGGCAGCACTGGCCACAAAGCTCTTGGTGGCGGCCACAGCTTTTTCGGGTCCAGCGTGCATGGGAAGCAGGAACTCGGCGGCCTGGGCCAGTGGGGAATCCACATTGTTGGTGATGGCCAGGGTGATGGCTCCGCTTTCACGGGCGGCTTTCACCGATTCCACCACGTCAGGGGAGGCCCCGGACTGTGAAGTGGCAATCACCAGACCGTTTTGCAGTTTGAGGGTCTTGTGGTACACGCTGCTGACGCTGGGCGCAAAACTGGCCACAGGAATGCCCAGGGTCAGTTCGATGGCGTATTTCAGGTACAGGCTGGCGTGGTCACTGGACCCACGGGCAATGGTCACAGCAAATTGAGGCTGGCGCTCCTGAATCACTTTCCAGAGGGCTTCCACGCGTTGCTGGTTCTGTTCCAGCAGGCGTCTCACCACAGAGGGGGCTTCGCGGGTTTCCTGTAGCATGAGGGGGTCACTCATGGATGCTCCTTCCACCAACAAGGGTGTCTACGACATTCAAGTTGTCATCCAGGACAACGAAATCGGCGCGTTTGTCTTTTTGAATGCTGCCCCGGTCTGACAGACCGAGGTAACGGGCGGGTGTGCTGCTGAGCATGCGTGAGGCTTCTTCCAGAGGAACCCCCAGCTGAACAGCATTTCTCAGGGCTTCATCCAGGGTCAGCAGGCTTCCGGCGATGGTGCCGTCTGCCAGACTGGCCCGGTTGTTTTTGACATACACAGTCTGGCCGCCCAGATCGCTTTCTCCGTCTCCCAGACCTGCTGCACGCATGGCGTCGGTGATCAGGATCAGTTTCTCGGGCTTGAGCTGCCTTGCCAGTTCAAAGCTCCCTGGATGCACGTGGTGAAGATCCAGAATCACCTCGGTGTACACCTGCTTGCTCACCAGCACAGCGCCCAGAATGCTGGGGTCGCGTCCGGTCAGGCCCCCCATGGCGTTGTAAAGGTGGGTGGCAGCAACGGTGCCTCCCAGGGCCACCACTTTTTCAATGAAATCCACAGTGGTCTGGAAATCTGCACGGGTGTGACCAATGCTGATCCTGACTCCAGCTTCAATCAGTTGGGGCAGGCTTTCGGTGACGCCCTCAATCTCAGGGGCCACAGTGGTGCTGCGAATCACCCCGATGTGCAGAAGTTCATCCAGCAATGCTGGATTGGGAGAGAGGGCAAACGGAGGTTGTGCCCCCAGCCTGCCAGGACTGATGAAAGGGCCTTCCAGATGGGCACCGGGAACATCGGCCCCATGCCAGATGCCCTGGGCTTCCTTGACCGCCTGCAGCGCAGAGACAATGTTCTCCCAGGGGTTGGTGATGGTGGTGGGAAGCAGGGTGGTGGTGCCATGCCGGGCATGAAACATCCTCAGGGTCTGGATGCCTTCCAGGCCATCCATGGTGTCGCCCCCCGCACCTCCATGAACGTGGGTGTCGATGAAGCCGGGCAGGATGTAATGCTTGCCTGATCGGGCAGGCCGCAGTGCTTCAATGCAATCTGAAAAATGCAGGGTGGCCTTCTGAAAGCCTGCCGGGGTGAGAACCTGTCCTTGAATCTGCATGGGGAAGTCTCCTGAGACAAGAAATTGAGGCAAAAAAGACCTTCCTGTGTGGGAGCACAGGTGCCTGGAAGGTGGGAAAACCTTCTGGTGCAAGAAACCATGAACGCTGCTTCAAGCAGGTCCAGGGTGTGGATGGGTGGGGTGAAGTTGCTTCAGCCGAAGGGGTTTACAGGGTGTGTTACAGTCCGGTTTTCAGCTCCACGATGAAGTCGTACATGTCTCCACGGTAACTTGAGACCACGTATTCCAGCAGCCGTCCATCCTGGTCCCAGGTGATGCGCTCGGTGTGCAGCACCGCTGAATTCTTGGGCAGGTTCAGCAGGTGGGCTGTGTCCGGGTCGGCACTCTTGGCCCTGAGGTGTTGCAGTGCCCGTGAGGGGTAACGGCCCTGCCGTTGCAGGAAGGTGTACAGCGAGTGGTTCTCGATGTCCTCCCGGCTCAGGCTCATCTGCAATATGGTGGTGGGCAGCACGCTGGTTTCGATGGCCAGTGGGATCTCATTGGCGGTCCTGAGGCGTTTCAGACGGTACACTTCCTGGGTGGGGCTGATGCCAAGGTTGAGCGCCTCCGAGGGATTGGGCCTCGAGCGTTCAAAGGAAATCACCCTTGCTCCGGGAACCATACCTCTTGCCCGCATGTCATCGCTGAAACTGGTCAGCGAACTGAGCGATTGCATGATGCGCTTGGACGCCACATAGGTGCCACTGCCCCGTTTGCGGTTCAGGCGTTCCCGTTCTTCCAGAACCCCCAGCGCCTGCCGGATGGTCACGCGAGAAACGTTAAAAGCCTGTGTGAGATCACGTTCAGACGGAAGTGCACTGCCCTCTGTGAAGACCTGATCGTCGATCATCTTCTCCAGAATTCCTGCCACCTGAAGGTACATGGGTGTGGAGTCGGTGGGGTTGAGGCTCTTGGAGGCCTGGGTCAGTACATCGTGTAACATAGATACCATCATAATACCACTTCTAGGCTTTTTGGCAATCACCTCCCTTATTGGTATTATACTGGTATTATTATGGTATGGAAGTGTCAGGTTAGACACCTGACCACTGCCGGCGCAAAGAGGGGGAAGCATGACCAGTACAGAAGCCATCCAGTCTCAAACCCGAATTCTCAATCCGCAGGACACGGTGGGGGCCGTGCTGAACCTGGTTCAGGACCAGGCAGAAGCCGCCCTGGCCGTGCAGGCCGCAGCCCAGAGCATTGCCACTGCAGCAGATAACGCCGCCTACCACCTCAAACAGGGAGGTCGCCTGATCTACGCGGGGGCAGGCACCAGTGGCCGTCTGGCTGCCCTGGATGCTGCAGAATTGCCCCCCACTTTTGGCTGGCCCCTGAGCCGCTCCATCTCCCTGCTGGCAGGTGGAACCGCTGCCGAGTGGACCGCCCAGGAAGCCGCCGAAGACGATGTCAACGCGGGCTTCAACGAAGCAGACCAGCTGAATCCCACCCGACACGATGTGTTCATTCTGGTGGCTGCCTCAGGCCGCACCCCCTACACCCTGGGCGTGCTCAAACGTGCCCAGCTGGCCGGATCCCTCACCGTTGGCATTGCCAACAATGCAGGCGCACCCTTGCTGGAGCAGGCCGATTGCCCCATCCTGCTGGAAACTGGCCCAGAAGTGATCAACGGTTCCACCCGACTGAAAGCCGGAACCTCCCAGAAGATCACCCTCAACACCCTCAGCAGCACCATCATGCTGCGTCTGGGCAAGATCTACCACAACCTGATGGTGGACATGAAAGCCACCAACCAGAAGCTGTTCAACCGTGCCATCCAGATGGTGTTGGCCTGCGTGGACACCACCCCCGAACAGGCCCAAATGGCCCTGGAGCAGTGCGACTGGCAGGTCAAAGCCGCAGCAGTCATGATCAAGCGCGGCCTGGGTGTAGATGATGCCCGCACCCTGCTGGACCAGTACGACTGGAACCTGGACGACCTCTGCCTGTAAGGTTGAGGTGTATATAAAAGCCCAGAGGTGTGAGCCTCTGGGCTTTTGGGTTTGGGAGGGCTAGAGGTCAGTCCAGTTTCCGAATCTCCCCAACCACCCGGTAAAAGCCGTTGGTCTCGGCGACTTCATCCACCAGGTAACGGGCTCCATCTTCACGCAGGTCTTTGGGGAACTGCACGTTCCAGTTGCCATGGTACCCTTCAGATTCCACCCGGACCCGCAGTTTGCCGCTTTCCTTGACGCATTTCAGGACCACACCCTGACCGGTGTACTGGGCGCTTTGCAGGGTCTGGCGTTGCAGTGGAGCGGTGGCCTGCACAGCCTGGGCTTTGATGTCCTTGACGGTGGGGAGCTGGCCTTGCTGGGCGGCGGCAATGGCTGCGGGAGAAGCGTCAATGACCGCCAGAGAACCGTCCGTGGTCACGATGAACAGGCGCTCGTTGAGGTACTGCATGGAAAGCGCTGAGGCGCAACCCGAGTTCAGTTTCCACAGTCGGGTGCCGTCTTTGGAAAATGCATAAATGGCGCTGGAGTTGTCCCCGGCGAAAATGTATTCTCCGTCCGGGCTGGAAGCACAGGAGAACACGGCAGCATCGCACTTGTAGGTTTGCTGCAGGTTGCCTTTCTTGTCAAAACGCTGGACTGCACGCATGGCGGTGGCAGCATAAACGTGCTCTGCATCCTGCCAACCGAACAGCACAGCCCCGTTGGTTTTGGCTTTCCACAGTTCGATGCCACTCTGGGGATCGTAAGCCGCCACACCCCCGCTGTGTCCATGGTAGACCCCGGCGTCGTCCATGCGGACCATCCAGCCCCCTGAACTGCTGCCGTCCACGTTGCCCCACTGGTTTTCGCTTTCGGGGTTGAAGGCGTAGATGTTGCCTCGGGAATCCGAAACCCCCAGCACACCGTTGTGGATGTCCAGCCAGTAGATGTCCACGCTTTCGTCGATGTTGTAGGCCACGAAAGGAACTTTGCCGGTCAGGTCGTACACGTTGCCATCGTCGCAACCTGCGTACATGAACATGCCGTCGCTGACCAGGCATTTGACGCCTTCAGGAAGCTGGAAGCTGCTCAGGGTTTCGCCGTTGTGGTCCAGGGCAATGACTTTGCCGCCCTGGTTGCCCACCCAGACCCGTTCGCTGTCTGCGTAGATGCCGAATGCACTGGATCCAGTTTTCATGCGCCAGAGCACGGGGGCTTTGTTGGTGGAGGAGGCAGGCTTGACTTCTTCCACGCTGCGGCGAGTGATGGAGCGTTTCTGGCGCACCCCCTGCACCGCGTCTTCATAGCCTTTGCGTTTCTTCTCTTTGATTTTCTTGTCGGCTTCAGCTCTGGCTTTTTCAAAGCTGGGAAAAGCCTTGTTCTGGGTCTGGCCGTCTGTGCCAATGCGACCATAACGGATGCTCAGGTTCACATCGTCGATGGTGACTTCATAAAACTTGTGTTCTGCGCCGTTGGGGTCCGAATACTCCAGATAGTGTTTTTCCATGATGGCTCCGTATGGGTGTGTTCTTGATGGGTTTGCTCCGAAGAGTTACGAAATAGTAACACTTCTTTCTGTGAAGTGGACAGGTTTTCTTCACAACAGAAATGCTTTTTACCCCTTTTGGAACTTTGAACAGATATTACGCTTATAACATAATAGCATAAAAAAGAAAAAGAGGGCCGAAGCCCTCCCATTCGAACAAAGAGGATTACTCTTTGCCTTCTTCTTTCTTGCCACCAATGCCGAACTGGGCGAACAGGTCGGCGTACACGTCGCCGAGCTTGGTGGAGATTTTGCCGCTGGAAGCACTGGTGGTGCTTTCTTTGGCATAACTGTAATCGTAGTCGAAGCCTTCGCGCTTGCGACGGTTGCCGCCACCCTGGCCTGCGCCACGGTTGCCGCCACCGGTGCCCATGGCACGGTCTCCACGTTCGCCGCCACCCTGTTTGGTGTAGTCGCGTGCAGGGCCATCGTAGGGGATGGTGCGCTTGCGGCTGAGGCTGGCGCGCTGCTCGACAGGATCGATGTTCAGGATCACAGCATCGATCTCGTCGCCACGCTTGAACAGTTCAGCGGGGTTGGTGACGCGGTCGTGGCTGAGTTCGCTGATGTGGATCAGACCCTCTATACCCTCTTCGATCTCCATGAACACACCGAAATCGGTGATGCCAGTGATCTTGCCCTTGACAGGGGTTCCTGGGGGCAGACGGTCAGGCAGGGTGGACCAGGGATCTTCGGTGGTCTGGCGCAGACCGAGGCTGATGCGACGGTCTTTGTTGTCGATGCGCAGAACAACGGCTTCCACGGTGTCGCCCACTTTGACCATTTCCTGGGGGTGACGGATGCGCTTGGTCCAGCTCATCTCGGTCACGTGGATCAGGCCTTCAAGACCGGGCTCGAGTTCCACGAAAGCACCGAAGTTGGTGAGGTTGGTGACTTTGCCGCCAACGCGCTCGCCAATCTGGTACTTCTCGACAGCACTCTGCCAGGGATCGTTCTGCAGGGCTTTCATGCTCAGGTTGATGCGCTCGCGGTCACCATCAAGGTCGATGACCTGAACTTCAACCTTGTCGCCCAGTTTGACCACTTCTTTGGGGTGGTTGAAACGGGCATGGGTCAGTTCGCTGCGGTGCACCAGTCCATCCAGACCGCCGAGGCTGACGAACACACCGAAGTCGGTGATTTCGACAACTTCGCCTTCCAACACGGCACCAGGCTCCAGCTTGCCGAGGGTGTCGGCTTTGGCTTTGGCTTTGCGGTCTTCCATGATGGAGCGGTGGGAGATGATCACACGGTTGCGCTTTTTGTTCAGCTCGATCAGTTTGACTTCCAGGGGCTTGCCCACGTAGGGGCTCAGGTCGTTGACACGACGGGTGTCCACCTGGGAAGCGGGCAGGAAAGCACGGATGCCCTCAATGGAAGCCACCAGACCGCCACGGACTTTCTCGAGGATGTCCACGGTGAATTCCTTGCCATCTTTGAACAAGTTATCCAACACGCGCCAGCCGCGATCCTGATCCGCACGACGTTTGCTCAGCACAATGGTGGAGTTGGGCAGGTCCACGCGAACCACGTAGGCTTCGATTTGATCGCCTGCTTTGAAGAGCTCCTGGGCTTGCTCTTGGGTGATGGGTTCTTCGTGAATCTGGCTGAAGGGAATCACACCTTCAACTTTGGCCCCAACATCCACATGGATACCTTCGCTGGAAATGAACACCACGGTGCCATTCACCACGTCGCCGCGCTGGGGCTCTTTGTATTGAACTTCGGTGCTCAGCACGTCTTCCATGGTCATGGCGGGGTATTCGCGGGTGGTATCGGTGGTCTGAGCGGTCTCGTTGACCGGGGTCTGAGTAGCCTTGTCTTCCATTAACTATGTTCCTCCTTAAACCGTTCGGGGCCAGAAACCACAAACGGCAACATCTCATTGTACACAGCGGAGACCCCCCGAGTAAACCCCCATGCCCATGAGTACGCTAAATCTTCTAATTTGTAACAACATGCTCAATTCGCTGACAACAGAAAGGACAGGACATTTGCCCGAGTTCTGGGGGATACAGTGAAAGCACCCGGGACGACCCACCTCAAGGGCTTTCTCATCATGAACAGAAAGCTTAAGGTCACTCTCTGGGTGACACTGAAAAGCATGCATCGCCTCTACGCGCTGGCGGGGACCTCAGAACTTCTGGGGTCTCTGCTGTTTGGAATCCCGATGGGTCTGCATCTCGGGAAAACCAGGCAATTTCAGCAGGAGATTTGGCCTGAAGTTGACCTGCAATTGAATTGTGCTGCAAGACTGATCAATTCACCTTTCCACTGCAAGGCTTGCAGTATCATGACCATACTTTTTGGAGGAGTGAACGTCACATGGAACATTACGACATCATCATCATCGGTGGAGGCCCCGCAGGACTGACCGCAGGCATTTATGCCGGACGGGCCAACCTGAAAACCGTGATCATCGAAAAAGGCCAGCCCGGAGGCCAGATCGCCCAGACCGAGGAGGTCGAGAACTACCCCGGTTTCCCGGAACCCATCAGCGGTTTTGAGCTGTCCCAGCGCATGGTGCAGCAGGCCGAGCGTTTTGGCAGCCCCCTGGTGATGGATGAAGTCCAGGGCATCGAGAAAGTCGAAGGTGGGTTCACTGTTAAAGGTTATGACACCACCTACTTCGGCAAGATGGTGATTGTGGCCACCGGAGCCAACCCCAAAGCCCTCTCGGTTCCCGGAGAAGAGAAATTCTGGGGCAGAGGGGTCAGCACCTGCGCCACCTGTGATGGTTTCTTCTACAGGGGCAAAAATGTGGTGGTGGTGGGTGGAGGAGACGCCGCCGTTGAAGAAGGCCTGTTCCTCACCAAATTTGCCGACACCGTGACCCTGATCCACCGCCGCGACACCCTGCGCGCCAACAAAGTGGCCCAGCAACGCGCCCTCAACCACCCCAAGATGCGCTTCATCTGGGACACCGTGGTGGAAGAAGTCCTCGGGGATGAAGTGGTGGGCGGCGTGCGCCTGAAAAACCTCAAAACCGGAGAGGTCTACGACCACGCCACCGATGGGGTGTTCGTGTTCATCGGACACGTTCCCAACACCGCCTTCCTGGGTGGTCTGGTGAAACTCCGCGAAGACGGCTACATCGAGGTGAAAGAAGAAATTTACACCTCCACCGATGGTGTGCTTGCTGCCGGAGACGTGAGTGATTACATTTATCGCCAGCTTGCCACCAGTGTGGGTGCCGGCACCCGTGCCGCCATGACTGCAGAAAAACTCCTGGCCCACCTGGAAGTTCAGCACGCCTGATTGCAAGATGTCACTGCCACTTGTGACTGCACCATGATTGAGCTTTTGAAGCCCCTCCTTTTCAGGAAGGGCTTTTGCTTTGCCAGGACCACGCTGCAACCATGATCCCTTCTGTACCTTGAGGTCATCCGTTCCAGACAGCACAGAAGCAAAGTCTGGACGCAGAAGAGGTGAAACATGTTGCAAAGAATCATTTTGATGGGCTCCATCCTGCTGGGTGCAACCCTTGGCACAGCAGCAAGCAAACCCGGAACCGTGCAAGGACAGGTGCTCGATGCCCAGGGCAAACCCGTGGAAGGGGCGCAGATCTGGATCAAACCCGTGGTGACCACTGGAGTTGCCGAAGCCCTCACCGATGAACACGGCAAATACCTGATTGATGGATTGCCTCCTGTGGGCTACCGGGCATATGCCTGGATGGAAGTGCCGTACAGAGGAAAAACCTTCTGCCTGAGGCTGGCCCAGACCAGCACAGCAGAGTACAACCCCTTCAATCCCAGAGACGGCATCGTGCGCAATTTTGTCTGGAAGACCTCAGGACGCATTCCTGACCAGGACCTCTACGACGACATGGGTTATTTTGGAGGCAGCATGCCCCTGATGGCCGCTTTTGGGCAGGAACGGTTTGCCACCCAGAACGATCAGATCGAGGTGGAATTGACCCCCACAGGCCCACTCATTGATGGCAGCAAAGGCAAGGTGCTGACCAAAGTGGCTCCAGCCAGAGGCTATGTGCTCGATGTTCCTGTGGGACCCTATCAGGTCAAAGCCACCTTCATTTCCGCAAAAGGAAAACGGGAAGCCCTGGACGTTTCCTCCTACGATGGCGAGTACGAAAACAGCACTGTGGTGGAATTCAAACCTGCAGCAGCATCCTGCAAAGGCAGCAGTGCCAGCGGATCTGGACGTGCCTACATCTACTGGAAATTCAGGAATTGAGGTTCTCACATGAAACGCTCTGACATGAAACGCATTGTTCTGGTCGCTTTGACCTTGCTGGGCACAGCCCAGGCCACCCGTTACGCCAACAACCTCGCCCTGTTGCAGCCCTCAGAGGTGTGTATTGAAAAGCCTTCCATCTTCCTGGATAAAACATTTGATTCCACCTCTGCTTTGCCTGCAGAAATCCAGCAGATCCTCAAAAAAGAAGCGGCCAGAAAAGGTCTGAACATTGCCGAAACCACAGAAGAAAATTGCGTTGGGTTTGTGTACCTGACTGTGAACATCAGCAAAACCATCAAAGGGTACATCTACAACACCCGTTTGCAACTCACTCTGCAGCAGGCCCAGTTGTCCCAGCTCACCACTCCCTACATGAAAACTGTTTATTCAGAGGGAAAAGCCATGTATGCCGTTGTGTGGGACACCGAACAACTGGGCATCTATGAACGGGAAGACATGCTCAGGCCCCTGATGATTGGAGATGGCCTGAACCTTTTTGACGCCTTTGTCGAGGACTGGAAAGCGGTGCACTGACTTCCCGGATGCCCAGCAGCATGAATCTCAGCAAAGGTTGGTTAAGATGGGACGGATGCTCGGGAAACTCAAACGCCTTGCCAGATCCATCACGCCCCATCAGGCCAATCCCGAAGACAATTGGGCCAGCACCCTGCTCACCAGAGAAGAATTCTCAGTGTACATCCAGATGGATCCCAGAGACCGGGAGCATGGGACACGGGTGGCCCGCACTTTGCAGGCAGACCATCCTGCAGCAGATCCAGAGTTGCTGGCAGCAGCAGTGCTCCACGATTGTGGCAAGAGTGTCAGACCCTACAGCGTGCTGGAAAGGGTGCTGGTGGGTCTGGTGCCTTACCGTTTTTCCGAACACATCCCCGCAGAAGGGGTCAAAGTGAGGTTTGCTCACCCTGAGCTGGGGGCTGAAATGCTCTTGCAGGCTGGAGCCAGAACCGCTGTGATTGAACTGGTGCGTCTGCACCATCATCCCGAATCCAATCCCAGGGCTGCGTTGCTGTACCAGTATGACCATCTGGAGTGATGGGTCTGGAATCCAAAAAAGGTGTTGAAAGCAATCTGAAACGCCTGATGGGGCTTCTCAGGTGAGTTGAATTCAGACAGGCCATTTGGCTGATCCTCAGGAGGGGTTTACAAAACTCAAATTATTGAGTATCCTATTTCTCGCCTTGAAGGGGGCCTTATGGATGGCCCCATCGTCTAACGGTTAGGACACTACCCTTTCAAGGTAGCGATACGGGTTCGAATCCCGTTGGGGTCACCACAAAATGCGCTCTTCGGAGCGCATTCTTTTTTGCCAGCCAGCAACAGAACAAAATCAGAGACAAAATCAGAGAGCCACCCGATCGGGTGGCTCTTTTTTATTTTTGCAAGAATTTCAGTCTTCGGCGGGTTTCAGCTTCATGGGGTCATCGTAGCGTTTGGCACGGAAGGCCCAGACAGCAATGAAGGTGCCCAGCATCATCATCAGGGCTCCCACAAAGAAAGGCATGCCCGGAATGTACAGGGCACCGTCACCTTTGCGGGTGAAGTGGGCGAAGATGGAAGTGGCCAGAATGGGACCCACAATGCTCACCAGGCTCCACAGACCAGAAAGTGCGCCCTGCACAGAGCCCTGTTCTGTCTCAGACACCTGCCTGGACACCAGACCCTGAATGGCCGGTCCGGCAATCCCACCAATGGCTCCAGCAATGATGATGGCGTAAACCATCCAGCCTTCGGTGGCCAGACCAAAAGCCACGAATTGCACCACACCCAAACCCAGACCCAGCAGGATGGCTCTTTTCTCGCCCAGTTTGGGGATCAGGATGCCCACCAGTGCACCTTGCACAATGGCTCCCATCACACCCACTGCAGTCAGGGAGAAGCCGTTGGCCTGGGGGCCCCAGCCGTAACGTTCTGCGGTGTACAGCACCCAGACGTTTTGCAGCAACTGGTTGGCAAGGTTGGTCAGCAGGAACATGCCGGTCAGGTTGAACACCACGCGGTACTTGCGCAGCAGGCCCAGAGCAGCCACTGGATTTGCATTTCTGATGTTGAAGGGTTTGCGATTTTCTTTCTTGTGGGATTCAGGCAGCACAAAGAAGCCATACAGCCAGTTCAGGAAAGCCAGACCTGCTGCAAAGAAGAAGGGCAGGCGGGTGCCGTGTTCCCCCAGGAAGCCACCA